>NZ_JBHMIO010000013.1:0-129322 GCF_048060275.1 Micromonospora sp. LOL_015 | reverse complement strand
GCGCCGATGGTACTGCACTCGTGAGGGTGTGGGAGAGTAGGTCACCGCCGGACATCTTTACAGTTGAGGGCCGCTCCCTGCGGGGAGCGGCCCTCAACTGTGTCTGCCCGCCGTACTTCGGTTGGGCGGCATCAGGGAGGATGGAGTCGTGAACCCAACTGGGCAGGATGGCGACCGACCTCGCCGCGCCGACGAACAACCCGGTCGTTCCGGCGGCTTCAGCCGCGGCTACCGCCGCAGCCGGGACGACCGTGGCGACCGGACGCCGCGCCGGGACGACCACGACACCGGACGGCGCGGTGGTGAGGGCGGTGCGGAGCGGTTTCGTTCCGACCGCCGGCAACCGTTCACCGGCGGTGCACGCCGAGGTGGTGCCACCGGTAATGACGGTGACCGCCGCCGAGGCGGTTGGGACCGTGACCGCCGACAGCCCGACGACCGCAGGGCCGGTGGTCGTGACCGTGGCTACGTGCGCCGTGACGAGTCCGGCGCAGGCCGAGAGCCGTCCGGGTTCCGTCGGCGCGACGACAGCGCATCACGGCCACACCGGGACCGACGTGGCGACTGGGAGCCGGCCCGCCGCCGTGACGACGACCGCCGGGGCGGCCGAGGGGAACCCGGTGGCGCTGCGGGGGACAGAAGCGGCGGTTTCCGCGGGGGGCGCAGGAGCTGGTCCGACGACGGCCGCCGCAGTGAACCCCGCGAGGACCGAGGCTTCCGCGGCGACCGCCGGACCACGGGTGGGGACGGTGGCGAGCGCCGGCCCGACCGTGGCGGATTTCCGACTGGGGGACCTCGCGCCCAGCGTCCTGACGGTGAGCGTCGGTTCGATGCCGGGCGGGGACGGGAGGACCGGCGCCTCGAGCAGCGGGGTGGTGACCGACGTACCGGGCAGGGAGAAGATCGGCGCGACCGTTCCCACGGTGATCGCCGGTCGGGCAGCTTTCCGACCACCGGCCGACCGGCCGACCGGAGAAGCCCTCGGTCCGAGGATCGGCGCCCGCACTCCGGTGACGCCGCCCGGTCCCGTGCCGACGGCGCGCCGGGGCAGTTCCGCAGGCGTACGGACGGTCCGACCGACCGGCCCTTCCGACGGGCATCGTCGGACCGTTCCGCGGATGCCTCCGCCGCGCCGTACCGTCGGCGCGACGAGGACGGTGCCGACCGCGTGGCCGAACGTACGCCGCCGCCGGTGTTGTCCGACGATATCCTCGCCACCGACCTGCACACCGAGATCCGGGCCGAACTGCTCGGACTGGCCCGGCCGGTGGCCGACACGGTGGCCCGGCACCTCGTCGCCACCGGCCAGCTGCTCGACGAGGAGCCGGAGACGGCGCTCGCCCACGCCTTGGCGGCACGTCGGCTCGCCGCCCGCATCGCGGCGGTACGGGAAGCTGTCGGCCTGGCCGCGTACCGGGCCGGGCAGTGGCAGACCGCCGTCGCCGAACTCCGGACCTATCACCGGATGACCGGACGTCAGACGCACCTCGCCGTACTGGCCGACTGCGAACGCGCCCTCGGCCGGCCGGAGCGGGCGATCGACATCTACCGTGGCGCGGATCGCGCCGGCCTGGACCCCGCCGCCGCCATCGAGCTGTTGCTGGTCGCCGCAGGTGCGCGTGGCGACCTGGGGCAGCCGGCCGCAGCGGTGGCGATGCTGCAGGTCCGGGAGTTGACCGTGGAGTCCGCCGAGCCCTGGGTCTGCCGGCTCCGTTACGCGTACGCCGACGCGCTGCTCAGCGCTGGGCGTAAGGACGAGGCTCGGGAATGGTTCGCCCGGGCGGCCGAGGCCGACGAGGAGGCGGCAACTGACGCGACCGAGCGCCTTCTGAAAATCGACGGCGTGCTGCTGACCGAGGACGAGACGGACGACGAAATCGACGACGAGCCGACCGCCACGTCACACCCCGGCGGCTCACCTCACCGAAGCGCGGAAGAAGACCGGCCCCGATGACCCGAACCTACGACGCTACCGCTGTCCGCTGCGGGCTGTCCGCCGCATACGACCTGGTGATATTTGATCTCGACGGGGTGATCTACCTGATCGACCGGCCCATCCCCGGGGCGGTCGAGGCGGTGAATCGGCTGCGGCAGGCCGGCCTGCCGGTCGCGTACGCGACGAACAATGCCTCCCGGCGTTCGGCCGACGTCGCCAAGCTGCTCCGTGACATGGGGGTGCCGGCCACTGCCGACGAGGTGGTGACGTCGGCCGGTGCGACCGCCGCGCTGCTGGCACAGCAGTACGGTCCAGGTGTCAAGGCGCTGGTCGTGGGCGCGGACGCGCTGCGTGACGAGCTCACCGAGGCCGGGCTGGCGCTGGTCGCGTCGGCCGATGACAAGCCCGCGGTGGTGGTTCAGGGGTACGGCCCTGGGATTGGGTGGGCCGATCTGGCGGAGGCATCGGTGGCGATCCGGGGCGGAGCCGACTGGGTGGCGACGAACACCGACCGGACCCTGCCCAGTGCCCGGGGACCGCTGCCCGGTAACGGCTCGCTGGTCGCCGCGCTGCGCACGGCGCTGAACCGGGAGCCGGACCAGGTCGTCGGCAAACCGGAACCGGGTTTGTTCGTCAGTACCGCTCGACGTGCCGGTGCCGGTCGGCCGCTGGTGGTCGGTGACCGGCTGGATACCGACATCGAAGGGGCGAACCGCGCCGGCATGGCGAGTCTGCTCGTGCTGACCGGGATCAGCGACGCTCGGGAACTGCTGGCCGCCCCGCCGGCACGCCGGCCGACGTACTTGGCGGCGGACCTCGCCGGACTGTTCGCGACCGACGACGCCCGACCGATCGACGACGGGCCGACGGATGGTGCCGGGTGGCAGGTGCACCGCGACGGCTCGGCGGTGCTCGTCCTCGACGGCACCGGCGGTGACAGCGTGCAGGCGCTGCGGGTGCTCTGCCAGCACGCATGGCAGGGAGACCCGGTGACCGAGGTGCGATGTGAGTCCGCCGCAGCCGAGTCTGCGCTGCGTGTCCTGGCGCTGGCGTGACCCGACGTGCTGGGGTGGTTCGACGCCGGGCCGCAGCCTACGCTGACCGGGTACCGGGTCGCCGGGCGAGCCGGGCCGGCGGACGCGGACCTGGCCACGGAGCGGGTCGGCTCACAGCAGCTTCCGGAGCTTCAGCAGGTCGAACGGGCTGGCGCTGACCGACAGCCGTCGGGCCGCCAACGCGCGACCTACGTCGAGGTCGCCGCGGACCAGCGCGAGCAGGTCGTCACTGCCGATGTTCATGGCGATCTTGGCCTTCGGGTCGTCCCCGTCGGCGAGGTCGACGAGACGACCGTCGGTCAGCCGTCCGTGGAACGCGGCGCCGAGATCGGTGATCCGGCAGGCGAGCGTACGGTCCAGGTTGACTCGTTCGCGTACCTGGTCGGCGTTGCCCTCGAGCCGGGTGGCGAGCTCCCGCAGCGCCTGCCGACATTCGTCGACGCTGGCCACAATCGCACCTCCCGGGCTTCGCGGCGGATCGCGGTGCCCGGCCGGGCACCGCGACCGGTGGTCGCACCACCGGTGTTCAGCACAGGCACCGTACCGCACTGCGGCGTCGCGTCCCGGTAGCGTGTCAACCGAACATTCTCCGCGGTGAAGGAGTCGGACCATGCGTGACGCCTGGCGGGCGTACCTGGAACTGGCCCTCGGCGTGACCGAGGCGTCCCGGAAGAAGGCCGAGCAGACTGCGCGGTCGTTGGTCGGCAAGGGCGGGGCGACCGCCGCCCAGCTGCAGGCGGTGGCGGAGGACCTGCTGTCGGCCGGCACTGCGAACCGTGAGTCACTCACCCGGCTGGTGCGGGCGGAGGTGGACCGGGCGCTCGGCGCAGTGGGCCTGGTCAAGGCCGAGGAGGTCGTGGCGCTGCGGGACCGGATGGATCGGCTGGAGGCCGACATGGAGCGGACCCGGAGCCGGGCGGCCGCCGCCACGGCCGAGGCGGCGATTCCGCCGCCGGCCAAGAAAGCCGCGGCGAAGAACACGGTCGCGAAGAAGGCAGTGGCGAAGAAGGCCGTCGCCAAGAAGGCCCCGGCCAGCAAGACGGTGGGCCGCAGATCCGTCGACGGCTCGGTGGGTGGGCAGTGACCGGCCCGGTGCCGGGGCCCCCACCCGGTAACCAGGTCTCGCCGACCCCGCCCGGCGCGGCCGCCGCGTCGGGCACCGCGGCGGTGGACGGCGCAGTCGACGGTACGGACGTTTCCGCCGGCAGTACCGTTACCCGGACCGGGCACCCGGCGGTCGACGCGGCCATCGAGGCGGTCCGTAACGCCGCTGGTCTGCCGCCGGCCGACCAGATCGTTCAGTACGAAGCGGCGCACGGCACCCTGCAGGAAGCTCTCGCCACCATCGACCAGGCCTGACCGGCCGAGATCCTCCCCGGAGTCGCATGGCACGCCGTAACCGCCTCGATGTGGAGCTGGTCCGCCGCGGACTCGCGCGGTCCCGTGAACAGGCCGCCGAGTTGATCGCGGCCGGGCGGGTGGAAGTGCGCGGCGTCGCCGCCGCCAAGGCCGCCGCGATGGTCGATCCGGCGGAGGCAGTCCGGCTCCTCGGCGGGAACCCGGTGGACGGGTACGTCTCCCGGGGTGCGCACAAGCTGACCGGCGCCCTGACCGGCACCGAAGTCGCGGTCGCCGGTCGGCGTTGCCTGGACGCCGGGGCCTCGACCGGCGGCTTCACCGACGTGCTGCTGCGGCGTGGCGCGGCCGAGGTGGTCGCGGTGGACGTCGGCTACGGACAGCTGGCCTGGTCGCTGCGGGGCGATCCACGGGTACGCGTCCACGAACGGACCAACGTCCGTACCCTCACTGCCGACCGGATCGACGGCCCGGTCGGGTTGACCGTGGCGGATCTGTCGTTCATCTCGCTGCGGCTGGTCCTTCCCTCGTTGGTCGCCTGCACCGAGCCGGACGGCGATCTGTTGCTGATGGTCAAGCCACAGTTCGAGGTCGGCCGGGAGCGGGTCGGTTCCGGTGGCGTGGTGCGCGATCCGCAGTTGCGCGCCGAGGCGGTGCTCGCTGTCGCGCAGGCCGGTGCCCAGCTTGGCTTCGGCGTGTCGGCGGTGGTCGCCAGTCCACTACCCGGCCCGCGGGGCAACGTCGAGTTCTTCGTCTGGTTCCGGGCCGACGCGCCGCCCGTCGACCCGCTCCGGGTGCGGGCTATCGTCGACGCCGGTCCGGCCACGGAAGAAGGTGGAGCGCGGTGAACGCGACAGTCCCGACCGGCGGGGCGCCGATGGCCCCCCGCGGTGCCAGAGCGGCGCTGCTGGTCACCCACACCGGTCGGCGGCGCAGCACTGACCATGCCCGGACCGTCGCCGCCGATCTGATCGAGGCGGGTTTCGAGGTACGGGTGGTCGCCGAGGAGGCCGACGATCTGGATCTGCCCGGGGTGCAGCCGGTCGGTGGTCCGGCGGCTGCCGACGGGGTGGAGATCGTGTTCGCGCTCGGCGGTGACGGTACCTTCCTGCGCGCCGCGGAGCTGGCCCGTCCGGCGAAGGCCCCGCTGCTCGGGATCAACCTCGGCAAGGTCGGGTTCCTTGCCGAGGCCGAGATCGGTGATCTGGACCGGGCGGTCCGGCAGGTGGTGGCCCGTGACTACACAGTGGATGAACGGTTGACCCTGGACGTGCGGGCCGAGCTGGAGTACGGCGTCACCATCGACTCGTGGGCGCTGAACGAGATCAGTGTCGAAAAGGGGCAGCGCGCCCAGATGCTGGAGCTGATGGTCGACGTGGACGGCCGACCGTTGTCGCGCTACGGCGCGGACGGGGTGGTCTGCGCTACGCCGACCGGATCGACCGCGTATGCGTTCTCGGCCGGCGGTCCGGTGGTGTGGCCCGAGGTCGAGGCGCTGCTGCTGGTGCCGATCAGCGCGCACGCGCTGTTCAGCCGGCCGCTGGTGACCGCGCCGAGTTCCACCTTCGTCATCACCGTCGACCCGTACACCACGTTCGCGGTGCTGTGCTGCGACGGCCGGCGGGTCTACGACCTGCCGCCCGGTGCGCGGGTGACGGTCCAACGGGGCGACCTGCCGGTGCGGGTAGTCCGGCTGCATCCGCGCCCGTTCAGTGACCGTCTGGTCGCCAAGTTCGATTTGCCGGTCAACGGTTGGCGGGGTAACCGGCGCTGACCGCCCCGGGTAGTCAACGTCGCGGCCCGCTACTACTGTCGGTGGCTGTGCTGGAAGAGCTGCGCATCACCGGGCTGGGCGTCATCGAGGACACCACGCTGCCGTTGACCGGCGGCATGAACGTGATCACCGGTGAAACCGGGGCAGGCAAGACGATGGTGGTGACCGGGCTAGGGCTGCTGCTCGGTGGCCGGGCCGACGCCGGGCGGGTCCGAGCGGATCCTGGCCGGGCGGTCGTCGAGGGCCGGCTGCGGCTGGTCGGTGCCAGTGGAGCCGTGGTGCGTGAGCGGGTCGCAGACGCCGGAGGCGAGCCTGACGAGGACGATGTTCTGCTGCTCAGCCGTACGGTGACCGCCGAAGGACGGTCCCGGGCGCACGTCGGCGGCCGCGGCATGCCGGTGTCGGTGCTGAGCGAGATCGGTGCCCAGGCGGTCGCCGTGCACGGGCAGTCCGACCAGTTGCGGCTGCTGCGCCCGGCTGAGCAGCGCGCGTCGCTGGACCGGTTCGCCGGGGCCGACCACGACAAGCTGCTCGCGGCCATGCGGGAGACGTACGGTCGGTGGCGCCAGGTCAGCGACGATCTGGCAGACCGGCGGCGCAACGCCCGCGAGCGCAACCAGGAGGCGGACCTGCTCCGGCTGGGTCTCGACGAGATTACCCGGGTCGATCCGCAGCCGGGCGAGGAAGCCGCGCTCAAGGCCGAGGCGCAACGGTTGGAGCACGCCGAAGGGCTGCGTACCGCCGCCCAGCTCGCCGCCCTCGCTCTCGCCGGCGGCACCGAACCGGCCGACGACACGCCGGACGCGACCGGTCTGCTCGGCACCGCCCGCCGGTCGCTGGAGGCACAGGCCGGCGTGGACCCGACGCTCGGTGAACTGGCGGCCCGGGTGACCGAGGCGGCGACGTTGGTCGGCGACGTGGCGGCGGAGCTGTCCGGGTACCTCGCCGCGCTGGACGCCGACCCACAGCGTCTGCAGGTGGTCTACGAGCGGCGGATGGCGCTGCGCGGGCTGACCCGCAAGTACGCCGACGACGTGGACGGGGTGATCAGCTGGGCGGAGCGGGCCCGGTCCCGGCTGGCCGAGTTGGACACCTCCGACGAGCTGCTGGACGAGCTGGACCGGGAACGTGCCCGGCTGGCCGACGAGGTGGCGGAGCTGGCGGCCCGGGTGTCGGCGGCCCGTCGGCAGGCGGCGGCGCGTTTCGCCGAGCTGGTGAGCGTGGAGCTGGCCGGGCTGGCCATGCCGCACGCCCGGATCGAGGTCGCGGTGCTCGTCCGGCCGGCGGGCCGGGGCGAACCGACGCTGACCGTCGACGGTGTCGACGCCGGCGTCGGCCCGGACGGTGCCGACGAGGTCGAGCTGCGGTTGCTGGCGCATCCGGGCGCGCCGCCACTGCCGCTGCAGCGGGGTGCCAGCGGCGGCGAGCTCTCCCGGGTGATGCTCGCCATCGAGGTGGTGTTCGCCGGAGCCGGCGGCCCGCCGACGTTGGTGTTCGACGAGGTCGACGCCGGAGTGGGTGGGCAGGCCGCGGTGGAGATCGGTCGTCGGCTTGCCCGGCTTGCCCGTAGCCATCAGGTGCTGGTGGTGACGCACCTGCCGCAGGTGGCGGCGTTCGCCGACCGGCATCTGGTGGTGGCGAAGGACACCGGGGGAGCGGTGACGACCAGCGGCGTGCGGGTGGTCGAGGACACCGACCGGGCGCGGGAACTCGCCCGGATGCTCGCCGGGCTACCCGACTCGGATCTGGGTATCGCGCACGCGGAGGAGCTGCTCGCGGTCGCCGCCCGCGATCGACGGGGTTGACCTGCCGGAGTCGGCCCGGTGTGTCTGACCTGCCGGCAATGGCACAGCGGGCATGTCGTGTCGGTGTTCACCGCCCAACATGCCAGGATGGTAGGGATGCGTCTACCCACCTTGCGCCGAGCTCGTAATCCCGAGCCCGGAACGATCTCCGGCACGGCTCGGCTCGACCGCCGGACGAAGCGCCTTGCCGGTCGGCTCCGGTCAGGTGACATCGCGGTCATTGACCACGTGGACCTGGATCGGGTCGCGGCCGACTCGTTGGTCGCCGTCGGCGTGGCTGCGGTCCTCAACGCCAAACCGTCGGTCTCCGGCCGGTACCCGAACCTCGGTCCGGAGGTGCTGATCCAGGCGGGTATCCCCCTGGTCGACGGCCTTGGTGAGGACGCGTTCGAGAAGATTCGCGAGGGCGACACGGTACGGGTCGACGGCGCCGAGGTCTTCGTCGGCGACGACCGGGTGGCGTCCGGGGTACGCCAGGACGCGGATTCGGTCGCCAAGGCGATGGCCGAGGCCAGGGAAGGACTCTCGGTCCAGTTGGAGGCGTTCGCCGCCAACACGATGGAGTACCTCAAACAGGAACGGGACCTGCTGCTGGACGGGGTCGGGGTACCGGACATAGAGACCAGGATCGCCCGCCGGCACTGCCTGATCGTGGTCCGGGGTTACGACTACAAGGCAGACCTGGACGTGCTGCGGCCGTACATCCGGGAGTTCAAGCCGGTGCTGATTGGTGTGGACGGGGGAGCGGACGCACTGGTCGAGGCCGGCTACACCCCCGACATGATTATCGGGGACATGGATTCGGTCACCGACGACGTGCTGCGCTGCGGCGCCGAGGTGGTCGTCCACGCCTACCGCGATGGCCGGGCGCCGGGCATGGACCGGGTCCGTGAACTCGGGGTGGAGGCGTTGACCTTCCCAGCGGCGGCGACCAGTGAGGATCTCGCCATGCTGCTCGCCGACGAGAAGGGCGCGTCGTTGATCGTCGCGGTCGGTACCCACGCCACGCTGGTCGAGTTCCTCGACAAGGGGCGGGGCGGGATGGCCTCCACCTTTCTGACCCGGTTGAAGGTCGGCGGTAAGCTGGTCGATGCCAAAGGGGTGAGCCGGCTGTACCGGCAGAGCATTTCCGGCTCGTCGTTGCTGCTGCTGGTGCTCTCCGCAATCGCCGCCATGGCGTCCGCCGTGGCGGTTTCCACGGTCGGTAAGGCCTATCTCGGGGTCGCATCCGAGTGGTGGGACAATTTCGTCTTCCAGGTGGGTCAGCTCTTCTAGCGCGGACGAAACTACTGGTCAGCGCAGACGGATCGGAGAAGGCGGCAAGTGTGATCAACTTCCGTTACCACGTGGTGTCGCTCACCGCGGTGTTCCTCGCCCTGGCGATCGGCCTCGTGGTCGGCACCGCTGCGCTGAACGGCCCGGTTGCCGATTCTCTGAGCGACAACGTGAATGCGCTCCGCAAGGACAACACGCAGTTGCGGGAGACCGTCAACTCGCTGCGCGAGGAGGTCAACCGTGAGGAGGACTTCGTCGCCGAGGCCGCGCCGATCCTGCTCGCCGACAAGCTCGCCGGTCGCCGGCTGCTGGTGGTCTGTCTGCCCAGCGGCCGGGACCATGCCGAAGGCGTGATGGCCGCGCTCGACCTCGCCGGAGCGACGTTGACCGGTCGGATCGACGTGCAGGACAAGTTCGTCAACCCGGACAACAGCGTGGAGTTGCTGGCGCTCGCTACGGCGGCGGCCCGGCCCACCATCCCCACCGCCGGACTGCCCGGTAACAGCGACGGGGTGGAGACCTCCAGCGCGCTGCTGGCCAGCGCGTTGGTCGACCGAGAGGAGCCGCCGGCAGTCGAACCGGCGGACCTGGCTGCGCTGCTCGACGCGTACGGCGACGCCGGCTACATCACCGTCGAACATGAGGTCACCGGACCTGCTGAGGCGGTCGTCGTGGTCAGTGGGCAGCCGTACGTCGACCGGGACGCCGCCAAGAAGGACGCCGCGGTGGTCACCATGGTGGTGCAGTTCGACCGGGTCAGCCAGGTCGTGGTGGCCGGGACCGGCTCCAGCGACGGGAACCTGATCTCCGCGGTCCGCAACGACCCTACGCTGACCCAGTCGATCTCGACCGTCGACAACGGCAACACGACCGCCGGCCAGTCGGTGACGGCGCTCGCCGTGGCCGAGCAGTTCACCCTCGATCAGGCCGGGCATTACGGGCTCGGCGCGGGTGCCACGTCGTTGATGCCGAAACGTCCTGAATAGCACCCTGTCGACGGAGTGAACCCCTGATGCCGAATCGTCACCCGCTGGGCCTGTTGCTGCTCGGTGCCGCCGGTGCCGTCGCCGCCCGCGTCGCACTGCGAACCGCCAAGCGGGTCGCACCAGGTAGCGGATTGGAGCGCACCAACTTCCGGGGCCGTTCGGTGAGCCTCGCCGGCGGCCCGGCGCTCGCTACGGCCGCGTCGACCGCCGCCGCGTTCGGGGCCGCGAGCCCGCCTGCCGCCGCAGCGGCGCTGGTCGCCGGTGCCGGTGCCGGAGCGGTCGGGCTCTACGACGACATCGTCGGCGCCCGACCGGAGCAGCGGGCGGACAAGGGCTTCGCCGGGCATCTCTCGGCGCTGCGGTCCGGCCGGGTGACCAGTGGGCTGGTCAAGATCGTGGGGGTCGGCGCCGCCGCCACCGCCGCGGCCGCGCTGCTCGCCGCGGACCGTCGGGACACCGCCCGCCGACCGGTCACCCGGGCGGCCGACATGCTGCTCGGCGCCGGCGTCATCGCCGGCACCGCCAACCTGGTCAATCTGTTGGACCTGCGTCCCGGGCGGGCGGCCAAGGCCGGGCTGCTGATCGCCGCCCCGTTGCTGGCCGGCCCGACGGCGGGCACCGCTGCGGGGACCAGCGGCGCGGTGCTCGGACTGCTCCGCGACGATCTCGACGAGCAGGTGATGCTCGGCGACTGCGGTGCCAACGCGCTGGGTGCCCTGCTCGGGGTAGCCGTCGCGCAGCGTACCGGGCCGGCCGGACGCGCGGCCGTGCTCGCCGTGCTCGCCGGGCTCACCGCAGCGAGCGAGCGGGTCAGCTTTACCCAGGTGATCGCGCGCACCCCCGGCCTGCGTGAGCTCGACGCCCTCGGCCGCCGGACACCCTGACCAGGACGCGGCAATGACCAACTCGGCGGTCGGCACCCGGGTCGCCGGTGCCGCGGCGCTGATCGCGGTGCTCACCGTGGCGAGCCGGCTGGCCGGGGTCGGCCGTACCGCCGTCTTCGCCTGGTCGGTGGGGCCGACCGCGCTGGGCGACATCTACCTCGCCGCCAACACGATCCCCAACATCATCTTCGAGATCGTCGCCGGGGGAGCGCTGGCCAGCCTCGTGGTGCCGCTGCTCGCCGGTGCGGTGGCCGCCGGCGACCGTAGCGGCGTGTCCGCGACCACGTCGGCGCTGCTCACCTGGACGCTGGCCCTGCTGATCCCGCTCGCGGTGCTGCTCGCGTTCGCGGCCGGGCCGATCGTGCGGCTGCTTGACGCCGACGCCGGTCCCGCGCAGATCGACGCCGGCACCCTGATGCTGCGGCTGTTCGCCCCGCAACTTCCCCTGTACGGGATCGCCGTGGTGCTCACCGGAGTGCTGCAGGCGCACCACCGGTTCGCCTGGCCGGTGATCGCCCCGCTGCTGTCCAGCGTCACGGTGATCGGCACCTACCTGACCTTCGCCGCCACCGAGGGACGGCTGGCCGACCTGCCCGGGGTGGGCGCGTCAGGCCAACTGCTGCTGGCCGCTGGTACCACCGGCGGAGTGGCCGTGCTGTCGCTGTGCCTGTTCGTGCCGCTGCGCCCGCTGGGTCTGCGGCTACGACCCGGCCTACGGTTCGTTGGCGCGGCCCGCGATGCGGTCGGCGGGCTGGCGGCGGCCGGCGCGGTCACTGTCGGCGCGCAGCAGCTCGCCATACTGGTCGCGGTCTGGCTCTGCTTCGCCGGTGGCGCGCCGCAGGGCAGCGTCGTGCTGTTCACGCTGGCCCAGACGGTGTTCCTGCTGCCCTGGTCGGTGCTCGCGGTGCCGTTGGCGACTGCGGCGTACCCGACCCTGGCCGCAGCCCACAACCACGGGGACATCGCCGGGTACCGATCAAACCTCGGTCCGGCCGTACGCGGCGTGGTCCTGCTCTGCTGTCTCGGCGCGGCCGTCCTGGTCTCGGTCTGCCTTCCGGCTGCGGCCTTTCTGGTCCCGGCCGGGCAGGCCGGGACGCTGGCCGCCGGCATCGCCGGCTTCGCTCCGGGCCTGATCGGCTACGGCATCTTCGCGATCGGCTCCAGGGCGCTGTACGCGGCCGGCCGTCCGGCGCCTGCCGCCGCAGCGGTGGCCGGCGGCTGGAGCTGCGTGCTGGTCGCCGCGCCGGTGCTGTCGCTGGTGCTGCCGGACCGTGACCGGGTCCCCGCCTTGGCGCTGGCCAACGCGCTCGGCATGTTGGTGATGGGGCTGCTGCTGGTCGCGGCGCTCCGCCGGGTCGGCGGTGGCGCGGTGCTGACCGGGCTCGGCCGTGCGACGGCGACTGGTCTGGTAGCCAGTGCCGCCGCGGCGGCTGCGGGCGCCGGCGTGGCGTACCTGACCGGGCCGGGGCCGACCACCCCGACCGTGCCCGGCGTGCTGCTGCAGGGCATGCTGTCCGGGGCGACCGGGTTGGCGGTCTTTCTCGCGGTGGCCCTGCCTGCGGACCGCCACGATCTGCGGCCGATGGTTGTTGGTGCGGTGCGCCGGACCTGGCGGCTGGCGGCCGGCCGGCGACGGGACGGGAAGGGGACGGAGTCGCGGTGAGTGATCCGACGGACGACCGCTGGAGGGGGGCGGTCCTGCTGCTGATCGGCTCCAGCACGGGCGGTATCGGCCAGCACGTCGCATCCCTGAGCCGCGGCCTTGTGTCGGGCGGGGCGCGGGTGACCGTGTGCGGTCCGCTCGCTGTCGAACAGCAGTTCCGGTTCACCGCGTCCGGTGCCCGGTTCGTCCCGGTGGAGATCCCGGCCAACCCGACCCTGGCCGACGTCCGCGCGGTGACCGCGCTCCGCCGCGTCCTCGCCGACGGGGCCGACGTCGTGCACGCGCACGGACTACGCGCCGGATTCGTCGCGGCGCTCGCCCGACCGTCCGCGCCGATCGTGGTGACCTGGCACAACAGCATTCTCGCCGGTGGACTGCGGGGGCGGCTCGCGCGGCTGGTCGAGCGGCGGGTGGCGCGGGTCGCCCAGGTGACCCTCGGCGCCTCCGCCGACCTTGTCGAGCGGGCGTTGGAACTCGGCGCGTCCGATGCCCGGCTCGGCCCGGTGGCGGCGCCGGAGTTACCCGCGCCGAGGCGCAGCCGTGCCGCGGTTCGCGCGGAGTTCGGTGTCGGCGCCCATCGACCCCTGGTGCTCTCGGTCGGCCGGCTGCACCCGCAGAAGCGCTACGACCTGCTGGTCGACGCCGCCGCCGGGTGGCGCGAACTGACCCCACCGGCGCAGGTGGTGATCGCCGGAACCGGGCCCAGCTACCTGTCCCTGGCGGCGCAGATCTCGGCGGTACGGGCACCGGTCACCCTGCTCGGCCACCGTCATGACGTGGCCGACCTGCTACTCGGTGCCGACCTGGCGGTCGTCAGCAGCGACTGGGAGGCTCGACAGCTGTTCGCCCAGGAGGCGTTGCGGGCCGGCGTACCACTGGTGGCGACCGCGGTCGGCGGGTTGCCCGAACTGGTCGGAGACGCCTGCCGGTTGATTCCGCCCGGCGACCTGGCCGCACTGGACGGCGCTGTGCGCGAGCTGCTGAGCGACCATCAGCAGCGGGCCGACCTGGCCGATCGTGGACCCCGGCAGGCCGCCGGCTGGCCGACCGACGCGGACAGTCTCGACCTGGTCCGCGCCGTCTACCGGGAGTTGACCGACGGGCGGGGCGTCACCGGCGTGCGGAAGGTAGCCGGCGGTCAGTCGGTGTCGGGCCGCCGCAACGGGCCGACCGACCGCGACGAACGACCCGTGGACGGGATCGGCTGATGCGTCACCGGGTCGTGCCGCTGCTGCTGATGTCGGTGCTGCTGGCCGCTGGCGTGGCGGCACTGGCCGGCCGGCCGGCAGTGGGCACCTCCGGCCGCAGCGCCGACTACGTGGTGATCGTCGGAGTTCCGGGCCTGCGCTGGGACGACATCGACCGGCGGACGACGCCGACGCTGTGGCGGCTGGCGGAGCAGGGCTCGATCGCCTCACTTTCGGTGCGATCTGCGCAGCGGCCGACCTGTCCGGCCGACGGCTGGGTCACCCTCGGCGCCGGCAACTACGCGGCGTACGACGGTACCACCGGCGACGGCACCTGCCCGCCGACGCAGATCGCCGTCGAGCAACCCGACGGCATCGGCGGATACCTGACCTCGCAGCCCGCGACCGTACGCCTCAACCAGGAACGTCTCGCCTGGGGCGCGGTGCCCGGCGCGTTGGCCGAGTCGGTGCGGTGCACGGTGGCTGTCGGGCCGGGTGCCGCGCTGACCGCCGCCCGGCCGTTCGGCCGGGTCGACCGCTACGAGCCGGAACTCCCGCAGGACCCGGCGGACCTGCTCGCCTCCTGCGTGCTGAGCGTGGTCGCCGCCGGAGTGGTCGCCGGTTCCGACCCGATCGAACGGGCCGCCGCCGCCCGGCAGGCCGACGCGACGCTGGCGCGGGTCCTGGCGGCCCGCCCGCAGCGTTCACTCGTGCTGGTCGCCGGGCTGGCCGACACCAGCGCACCGGCCCGGCTGCACGTCGCGATCGCCGACGGCCCCGGCTGGGACGTCGGCTGGATGACGTCGCCGACCACCGGCCGGGACGGCTACCTGCAGCTGGTGGACCTGGCGCCGACCGCGCTGCACGTGCTCGACCGGGACCAACCCGACGGGCTGTTCATCGGCCAGCCGGCGAGTTCGGTACCCGGCCGGCCGGAGGACCTCGCGACGGCGATCGCGTACCCGGCCGACGCCGACCGGGAGGCCCGCGCCCAGCGACGCGCCGCGGTCTGGTTCTTCGGCCTGCTCGCCGGGTTCCATACGGTCCTCGCCGTGGCCGTCGTACCGTTGCTGCGCCGGGTGCGACGCACCGCTGGGCGGCCCGGCCCGGATCCGGTCACCCGACGGGTCGACGCCGTCATGGAGGTGCTGCTGATCGCGGCCGCGCTCGTCATCCCGGCGGCGTTGCTGGCCGAGGTGGTGCCCTGGTGGCGCAGTGGCCAGCCCGGCCCTGCGTTGGCCGTGACCACGCTGCTGGCGGTCGCCGCCGCGACGGCGGCGGTCCGGTTCAGCCGTTCCTACCGGCACACGCTCGCCCCGATGACGCTGGTCGCCATGATCGCGGCGGCGGTCGTCGCCGCCGACGTGCTGACCGGGGCCCGGCTGCAGCTCAACGGCGTCACCGGGTACTCCGCCTCTGAAGGCGGTCGCTACGCCGGGCTCGGCACAGTGGGGCTGGGAGTGCTGATCGCCGGCACCCTGCTGGCCGCCGGTTGCCTGGCCCAGCGGGTCCGGCGTAGCTGGCGGGTGACGGTGGTGGTCACCATCGGTGGTGCAGCGGTGATCCTGGTCGGCAGCCCCTACCTGGGTGCCGACCCGGTAGGAGCGATCGCGTTGACCGCCGGGGTGGCGATCACGGCGGCGATCAGCACCGGTGGGTGGCTGAGCGTGCCCAAAGTGGCGTGGGCGACGATCGCGGGTCTGCTGGTGACCGCCGGCTTCGCACTGCTCGATCTGCAGCGGCCGGAGACCGAACGGGGCAGCCTGGGACGGTTCTTCACCGCACTGGCCGACGGCACCGGCGGTCTGACCCTGCACCGTTCCTCGGCGGCCAACATGTCGGCCCTGTTGAGCAGCCCGTTGACGGTACTGGCGCTGGTCGCCGCAGTACTCGTGTGGTTCGCCCTGCTGCAGCCGTGGGGCGGGCTGAAACGGCTGTTCGGCATCTACCCGGCGGTGCGGGCGGCGATGGCTGGCATCGCTGTGTCGTCGGTGATCGGCGGCGGACTCGCGGGTTCGGCGCTGGACGTGGCTGGTGCGGCGGCGGCGGTGACCGTGCCGCTGGCCGCGCTGGTGGCGTTGCGGGTGCTCGGGCACTCGGCGGACCGGACCAGACCGTCGACCGGCCCGCCGGGCTCGGCCGAGCAGACCACGGCGAAGGCACCCGACGAGGTCAGCGAGTCCGCTGTTTCGGCAGGTGTTACCGTGGAGTCCCGTGGATCGCGCCAGCAGCTTCATCAGTGACGCGCCGGTCTGCACGACCAGTCAGACGACCCACGGGAGCACGCCTTGGCCCCTTCGACACAGACGGTACGGCACATTTTCGTCACCGGGGGCGTCGCGTCCTCACTCGGCAAGGGGTTGACCGCATCCAGCCTGGGTAACCTGCTCAACGCCCGCGGACTCCGGGTGGTGATGCAGAAGCTCGACCCGTACCTCAACGTCGACCCCGGCACGATGAACCCCTTCCAGCACGGTGAGGTGTTCGTCACCGACGACGGCGCCGAGACCGATCTCGACGTGGGGCACTACGAGCGGTTCCTCGACCGTGACCTGTCCTGCAAGGCCAACGTGACCACCGGTCAGATCTACTCCGAGGTCATCGCCAAGGAACGCCGGGGCGAGTACCTCGGCGACACGGTGCAGGTGATCCCGCACATCACCAACGAGATCAAGGCCAGGATCCGGGCGATGGGGGAGCCCGACGAGCACGGGCTGATCCCGGACGTGGTGATCACCGAGGTCGGCGGCACCGTCGGAGACATCGAGTCGTTGCCGTTCCTGGAGGCGATCCGCCAGGTCCGCCACGATGTCGGCCGGGACCGCTGCTTCTACCTGCACGTGTCGCTGGTTCCCTATCTGGTGCCGTCCGGCGAGCTCAAGACCAAGCCGACGCAGCACTCGGTCGCCGCGCTGCGCAGCATCGGTATCCAGCCGGACGCGATTGTGTGCCGCTCCGACCGGGAGATCCCGGACAAGTTGAAGCACAAGCTGTCGCTCTACTGTGACGTGGACCGGGAGGCGGTCATCGCCGCCCCCGACGCGCCGAGCATCTACGACATTCCGAAGGTGCTGCACCGGGAGGGCCTCGACGCCTACGTGGTGCGCCGGCTGAGCCTGTCCTTCCGGGACGTGGACTGGACCAGTTGGGACGACCTGCTGGAGCGGGTGCACCATCCGCGACACACCGTGACCGTGGCGCTGGTCGGCAAGTACGTCGACCTGCCGGACGCGTACCTCTCGGTGACCGAGGCGATCCGGGCGGCGGGTTTTGGGCACCGTGCGCGGGTGCAGATCCGGTGGGTGCCCAGCGACGAGTGTGTCAGCCCGAACGGTGCCGCCGCCGCGCTCAGCGGGGTCGACGGGATCGTGATTCCGGGCGGGTTCGGGGTGCGGGGCATCGAGGGCAAGATCGGCGCGGCCCGGTACGGGCGAGAGAACGGTGTCCCGGTGCTCGGGCTCTGCCTCGGTTTGCAGTGCATGACGATCGAGGTGGCCCGCAACGGCGCCGGTCTGGCCGGTGCCAACTCCGCCGAGTTCGACGAGGAGGTCGAACACCCGATCATCGCGACCATGGCCGACCAAGAGCAGATCGTCGCCGGCAAGGGGGACATGGGCGGCACGATGCGGCTGGGCGGGTACCGGGCGTTGCTGGCCGAGGGCTCGATCGTCGCGCAGGCGTACGGGGCGACCGAGGTCAATGAGCGGCACCGGCACCGCTACGAGGTGAACAACGCGTACCGGGAGGTGTTGGAGAAAGCCGGGTTGCGGATCTCGGGCACCTCGCCGGACGGCCGGCTGGTTGAGTTCGTCGAGCTGGACCGGGCTGAGCACCCGTTCTTCGTGGCCACCCAGGCCCATCCGGAGCTGAAGAGCCGCCCGACCCGGCCGCATCCGTTGTTCCACGCCTTCGTCGGTGCCGTGATCACCTATTCGGAGGCCGACCAGTTGCCGGTGGATCTGGTGCCGGCCCCCGGAGGCCGGGCCTGATGCGGGAGCATGAGCCGGACGCCGAAGACGGCTCGGGTGGTCACGTCTACCAGGTGTTGTCGCGGATCGACCGGTTCTCCGGCCCGGTCTTCTCGGTGGTCAGTGACGAGGTGACGATGCCAGGCGGCGGTGTGGCCAGGCGCGACTACGTACGGCACGTCGGCGCGGTCGCAGTGGTCGCGCTCGACGAGGCCGGACGAGTGGTGCTGATCCGTCAGTACCGCCACCCGGTGGGCCGGCAACTGTGGGAGCTACCCGCCGGCCTGATCGACGTCGCCGGGGAGGAACTGCCCGCCACCGCCCACCGGGAGCTCGTCGAGGAGGCCGACCTGACCGCCGGTCGACTCGACCTGCTCGTCGACGTGCACCCGTCGCCGGGATTCTCGGACGAGACGGTCCGGATCTTCCTCGCCCGGGACCTTACCCCGGTGCCGGAGCAGGACCGGCACCACCGCCACGACGAGGAGGCCGAGCTGCAGATCCGCCTCGTCGACCTCGACGAGGCGGTCCGGATGGTGCTGGCCGGCGAGATCACCAACGGTCCGGCGGTGGCCGGTCTGCTGGCTGCCGCCTGCGCCCGGCAGACAGGGTGGGCGGCGCTGCGCGCCGCCACCGAACCTGCCTCGCGCCCGCCCGGCGGCGCGGCACGCTGACCCGGTGTACGCCGAACGGCGGCCGGGGCGGATGTCGCCCGACCGCCGTTCGGCTTGTCGCAATCTCCGCTCGGCGACCGGCCGGATCCGCCGGGGTCGCCGAGCAATCGGGTGGTCAGTCGCGCAGCGGTCGCCCCTGGGCGTCGGTGCCGCCGTTGACCAGGACGAGAATCCCGTCGATCAGGCCCCAGAGCGAACCGAGGCCACAGGTGACGACGCTGACGACCAGCTGGAGTACGGCGATCTTGGTATGGCCTGTGTAGAACCGGCCGACGCCGAAGCCGCCCAGCAGGATGCCGAGAACCCGGCGATGATCTTGCTTTTGTCGGAGACGCCACCGGCGCCAGGATGCTGAGGAAAGGTCATGAAGCGGCAATGTAGTGACCTTGGTCCAGGTCGTCGCAGCGAAAGTCCGGATGCTGGGAAAACCCGTGAACGGGTGCTACCTGGTGGTCTCGGACCTTCGCTCTGTGTAGCCAGCTGGCCGGTGGCTGCGTGGGATGACACACCGTCAAGCCGCGCCGCCATCGACTGTCAACGTGCGGACTGTCGGACCCGTCGACCGGATCTAGACTTCGCCGGGAGACAAGTTCGGGCAGCGTGGCCCGCGGAAAGGTGACGGCGACGTGAAGGTTGGCATTCCCCGCGAGGTCAAGAACCACGAGTACCGGGTGGCGATCACCCCGGCCGGGGTGCACGAGTTCACCCGGGCCGGTCACCAGGTGACGGTGGAGACTGGCGCCGGCGTCGGGTCCTCCATCACCGACGACGAGTTCGCCGCCGCCGGGGCGAGTATCGCCCCGAGCGCCGACGATGTCTGGGCAAGCGCCGACCTGGTACTCAAGGTGAAGGAGCCGGTCGCCGAGGAACACCACCGGATGCGTTCCGGCCAGGTGCTCTTCACCTACCTGCACCTTGCGGCGTCGCGGGAGTGCACCGACGCCCTGCTGCGGCAGCGGGTCACCGGAATCGCGTACGAGACGGTGGAAAACGCCGACCGGTCCCTCCCGCTGCTCGCACCGATGTCCGAGGTCGCCGGTCGGCTGGCCGCGCAGGTCGGCGCGTACCACCTGATGCGTCCCGGCGGCGGGCGCGGCGTGCTGATGGGCGGGGTCCCCGGCGTCTACCCGGCGAAGGTGGTGGTCATCGGGGCCGGGGTGTCCGGGATGAACGCGGCGGCGATCGCGGCCGGGATGCATGCCGACGTCCTGCTGCTCGACCGGGAGATCAGCAAGCTGCGTCAGGCGGACGCGATCCACCAGGGGCGGATGAAGACGGTCGCGTCGAACACCTACGAGGTCGAACGGGCGGTGATCGACGCGGACCTGGTGATCGGCGCGGTCCTGGTGCCCGGGGCGAAGGCACCCAGGATCGTCACCAACGAACTGGTGTCCCGGATGAAGCCCGGCAGTGTGCTCGTCGACATCTCGATCGACCAGGGTGGCTGTTTCGAGGACTCCCGGCCCACCACCCACGCCGAACCCGTCTACCCGGTCCACGACTCGGTCTTCTACTGCGTGGCGAACATGCCGGGCGCCGTCCCGCACACCAGCACCTACGCGTTGACCAACGTCACCCTGCCGTACGCCCTCGAACTCGCCAACCGGGGCTGGCGCGACGCGCTGCGCCACGATCGGGCTCTCGCCGCCGGTCTGAACACCCACGACGGCGAGATCACCTCCGGCCCGGTGGCCGAGGCACACGGCCTGAGCAGCCGGTCGTTGGCCGAGGTGCTGGGCTGACCGGCGACGCGCCGCCACCGACGGTGCCGCCGGCCCCCGCGCTGCGGCACGCGGTCCGCAGCTACCTGGATCACCTGACCGTCGAACGCGGGCTGTCCCAGCACACCCTCCGGTCGTACCGGCGCGACCTGGACCGATACCTCGGCACCCTGGCGAACCTGGGGATCGACGAGCTGGCCAAGGTGGGGTCGGCGCAGATCACCGGGCACCTCGCCGCGATGCGGTCCGGCGCAGATGGGCAGCCGCCGCTGTCGGCCGCGTCCACCGCCCGGGCCGCCAGCGCCATCCGCGGGCTGCACCGGTTCGCCGTCCGGGAGGGACACGCCGACTCCGACGCCGGCCGCGATGTCCGTCCCGCCGTCCCGCCGCGTCGGCTGCCCCGGGCGCTCGACCTCGACCAGATCGAACGGCTGCTGGCCGCCGCCGGGGCCGTGGACGGTCCGGTGCCGCCGTTGGCCGTACGCGACCGGGCACTGCTGGAGTTCCTCTACGGCACCGGGGCGCGGATCTCCGAGGCGGTCGGTGCCGCCGTCGACGACCTCGACCTGGCCACCGGGGCGGTCCTGCTCCGCGGCAAGGGCGGCCGGCAGCGGGTGGTCCCGGTCGGTGGGTACGCGGCCGACGCGCTGCGGGCGTACCTGACCCGGGTGCGGCCGGCCCTCGCGGCGGCGGGCCGGGGCAGCCCGGCCGTCTTCCTCAACGCGCGGGGCGGGCAGCTGTCCCGGCAGAGCGCGTGGACGGTGCTGCGGCGCGCCGCCGAACGCGCCGGGCTGCCGGTGAGCGGGGCGCATCCGGTTTCCCCGCACACCCTGCGGCACTCGTACGCCACCCATCTGCTCGACGGCGGCGCGGACGTACGGGTGGTCCAGGAACTGCTCGGGCACGCGTCGGTGACCACCACCCAGGTCTACACTCTGGTGACCGTCGACCGGCTCCGCGAAATCTACGCCACCTCCCATCCGCGGGCCCGTCATTGACCCGCTCCGCGTGCCTACGGTTGATCCGTGGGCGGGTGCGGGTGAGGCCGCCGGGCGTACCCGGGCAAGCCGGGTCGACACGCCGGACCGGTGTCCGCCGCACCCCAGCCGGGTGGCGTACAGTCGGGCAACGGCGCGGCTTTCGTACGGCGGCAGGCGAAGGCCCCGCAGCGGCGACGCCGCTGCAGACGCCGGTCGGCTCCGGCGCCGAGCAGTCGTCGGGAGGGGGCGCACAGGACATGGCGGGCAACGGTGACCGTGCCGAGGCGTGGACCTCGACGCTCCGCGAACAACAGGCGGGGCTCGATCTGAGCGCGGAGCTCGGTCCCGCCGATCCGACCGCCTACACCATGCGCAAGCCGATCCCCGAGCCGATGCCGACCGACCGGCACGGCCCGGCGCGGATCATCGCGATGGCCAACCAGAAGGGCGGCGTCGGCAAGACCACCACGACGATCAACCTCGGTGCCGCGTTGGCCGAGTACGGACGCCGGGTGCTGCTGGTCGACTTCGACCCGCAGGGCGCGTTGTCGGTCGGGCTCGGGGTCAACCCGCACAACCTTGATCTGTCGGTCTACAACCTGCTGATGCAGGACGACGTCACCGCCGAGGACGTGCTGATCAAGACCGACGTCGCCGGTCTGCACCTGCTGCCGGCCAACATCGACCTGTCGGCCGCAGAGATCCAGCTGGTCAACGAGGTCGCCCGGGAGATGGCCCTGGCCCGGGTGCTCAAGTCGATCCGCAAGGAGTACGACTTCGTTCTGATCGACTGCCAGCCCTCGCTCGGTCTGCTGGCGATCAACGCGCTCACCGTGGCGCACGGTGTGCTGATCCCCCTGGAGTGTGAGTTCTTCAGCCTGCGCGGGGTGGCGCTGCTGCTGGACACCATCGACAAGGTCCGCGAGCGGCTCAACTTCGACCTGGAGCTGGAAGGCATCCTCGCCACGATGTACGACAGCCGCACCACCCACTGCCGGCAGGTGCTGCAGCGGGTGGTCGAGGCGTTCGGCGACAAGGTCTACCAGACGGTCATCACCAAGACGGTGAAGTTCCCCGAGTCGACGGTGGCCGGCGCGCCGATCACCAGCCTCGACCCGGCCTCGTCTGGGGCCCGCAACTACCGGCAGCTGGCCCGTGAGGTCATCGCGCACCAGGCGGAGCGCTAACCTGCGGTGCAGCTCGTCGAGCAGGTGGACTACGGTCGACGGGTGAGCGCTCCGACGGTCGACGCGACAGCTGGGCAGGTGGCCGATACGGCACCCGGCTCCGGCGACGCCGCCGGGGTGGCCCGGCCCGGCGAGAGCACCGGATTCACCGTCCGGCTGGACAACTTCACCGGCCCGTTCGACCTGTTGCTGCAACTCATCGGGAAACACAAGCTGGACGTAACCGAGGTGGCGTTGCACCAGGTCACCGACGAGTTCATCGGCTACATCCGGGCGATGGGCGACGACTGGGACCTGGACGAGGCCAGTGAGTTCCTGGTCGTCGCGGCGACCCTGCTCGACCTCAAGGCGGCCCGGCTGCTGCCCGCCGCCCAGGTCGAGGACGAAGAGGATCTAGCTCTGCTGGAAGCCCGGGACCTGCTGTTCGCCCGGCTGTTGCAGTACAAGGCGTTCAAGGAGGCCGCGGGGCACATCGCCGAGCTGGAGACCGCCGGGGCCCGCCGCTATCCCCGCTCGGTCACCATGGAGGAGCGGTACGCGCAGGCGCTGCCTGAACTGGTGCTCGGTGTCGGTCCGGAGCGGCTCGCGAAGCTCGCGATCAGGGCGATGACGCCACGCGTCGCACCGGTCGTCTCCATCGACCACGTGCACCAGATCCGGGTGAGCGTGCGGGAGCACGCCACTCTGTTGCGTGACCGGCTGCGCCGGATGGGCACCGCGACGTTCCAGACGCTGTGCCTGGACTGCGAGTCCACCCTGGAGGTCGTCGCACGCTTCCTCGCGCTGCTGGAGCTCTACCGGGAGGGTCTGGTCGGCTTCAGCCAGGAGCAGGCCCTGGGAGATCTGACCGTACGCTGGACCGGGGGCGCCGACGGCGGCGGGGAGCTCACCATCGACGAGTACGCCGGCCACCCGGAGGAACGGGACGCCGCGGCGGCACCGCCCGCCCAGCCGGACACCGTCCAGGAGGAGACCTCGTGAGCACCGACGAGCAGCCTGACTCGCTCGCCGAGCAGGCGGCCGCCTGGGTTCCACCGTGGGCTCGGGCCCCCGTACCAGCGGAGCGTGCCCCCGCGCCCGAACCGGAGCAGCCGCCGGCCCCCGAGCCTGAACCGGTGTCGGTCGCTGAGCCGGCACCAGCTACTGAGCCGACCCCGGTGGTTGAGCCGTCGCCGGTCCGACCGGAGGCGCTGGCGTTGCTCGACGACGGCGAGCTGCGCGCCGCGCTCGAAGCAATCATGCTCGTGATCGACGAACCCGTCGCCGAGGTGGTTCTGGCCCAGGTGCTGGAGCAGCCCACCGACCGGATCGCCGCGGTCCTCGCCGACCTTTCCGCCGGCTACACCGCGGCCGGTCACGGCTTCGACCTGCGCCGGGCGGCTGGCGGCTGGCGGCTCTACACTCGTCCGGAGTACGCACCGTACGTGGAGCGGTTCGTGCTCGACGGGCAGTCGGCGCGGCTGACCCAGGCCGCGCTGGAGACCCTCGCTGTGGTCGCCTACAAGCAGCCGGTGACGCGCGGTCGGGTCTCCGCGATCCGGGGTGTCAACTGCGACGGGGTGATCCGTACCCTGTTGTCCCGTGGCCTGATCGAGGAGTGCGGCAGCGAGCCGGAGTCCGGCGCCTACCTCTACCGCACCTCGACGCTGTTCCTGGAGAAACTGGGGTTGGACAGCGTCGAGGAGCTACCCTCGCTCGCGCCGTTCCTGCCCGACGACGTGGAAGAGATTGCCGATGCCCAGCGATGACGACAGCGGTGTCCAGCGTCTGCAGAAGGTGCTCGCCACCGCCGGGGTCGGCTCGCGGCGGGCCTGCGAGGATCTGATCTTCCGACGCCGGGTGACGGTCGACGGACGCATCGCTCAACTCGGTGACAAGGTCGACCCGCGTACGGCGGTCATCCACGTCGACGGCGAACGGGTCGTCGCCGACCACCGGCTCGCCTATCTGGCGATGAACAAGCCCCGCGGTGTCGTTTCCACCATGGCAGACGAAAAGGGGCGTACCGCGTTGTCGGACCTGCTCGACCGGGTCGACCAGCGGGTCTACCACGTCGGCCGGCTGGACGCGGACAGTGAGGGACTGTTGCTGCTGACCAACGACGGCACGCTGGCGCATCGCCTGATGCATCCGTCGTACGGGGTGCCGAAGACGTACCTGTGTGAGATCGCCGGCCCGGTGCCCCGGGCGGTCGGCCGCCGGCTGCTCGCCGGTGTCGACCTCGACGACGGGCCGGCCAAAGTGGACAAGTACGCGCTGCTGGACACCCTGGGTCGCACCGCGCAGGTTGAGGTGGTGCTGCACGAGGGGCGCAACCACATCGTGCGTCGGCTGTTCGACGAGGTGGGGCACCCGGTCTCGCGACTGGTGCGGACCGCCATCGGGCCGATCCGGCTCGGTGACCTGCGGCCGGGGCGGACCCGGCGGCTGAACAACGCGGAGGTCGCCGCCCTGTTCGCGGCCGTCAGTGACTAACCAGGCATGATGGACCCGGAAAGCGGGCACTCGGCAGGTGCTCTCGTGGATGCTCCCGGGACTGCCGGGGCCGGTGGTGCGGAAGAGAGGAAACCGACGGTGGCTGAGCAGGTACGGACCGGGCACTTCGTGGTGGCGGTGGATGGTCCGTCCGGATCCGGCAAATCCACCGTTTCCCGGCGACTGGCCACCGCGACGGGCGCCCGCTATCTGGACACCGGGGCGATGTACCGGGCGATCACCTGGGCGGTGCTCCGGTCTGGCGTCAATCCGCACGACACGCCCGGGGTCGTCAAGGTCGCGTCGGACGTCGCCTTGACCGTCGGCACCGATCCGGCGGCACCGCATATCAGTGCGGACGGCGTCGCGGTGGACGTCGAGATCCGCAGCCAGGAGGTCACCTCCGCAGTGTCCGCGGTGGCCGCCGTGCCTGCGGTACGCGAACGGCTGGTCGCCGAGCAGCGCGCGTTGATCGACCAGCCGGCCCCGATCGTCGTCGAGGGCCGTGACATCGGCTCCGTCGTCGCACCCGACGCCGACCTCAAGGTCTACCTCACCGCTTCGGCCGAGGCCCGGGCGATGCGGCGCAGTGCCGAGACCGCCGCCGACGTGGCGGCGACAGCGGCGGCGCTGGCCCGCCGCGACCGGCTCGACTCGACCCGGGCCGCCGACCCGTTGCAGCAGTCCGCCGACGCGGTCGAGCTGGACACCACCGGGATGGGCATCGACGAGGTCGTCGACCGGCTCCGTGAGCTGCTCGCAGCCCGGACGACCCGGTGAGCGCCGAGGCGGTTCCGGACGAGCGGACCGGGCCGGCTGCCCCGGTCCCGGTGGTCGCCGTCGTCGGGCGTCCCAACGTCGGCAAGTCCACACTGGTCAACCGGATCATCGGCCGCCGGCAGGCGGTGGTGGAGGACACCCCGGGCGTGACCCGGGACCGGGTACCGTACGACGCCAACTGGTCCGGCCGGCAGTTCGTCGTCGTCGACACCGGCGGCTGGGAGCCGGATGCCCGCGACCGCGCCGCCGCGATCGCCGCCCAGGCCGAAGCTGCGGTGGCCACCGCGGACGTCGTCCTGTTCGTCGTCGACGCCACGGTCGGCTCGACCGACGTCGACGAGGCCGCGGTCAAGATGCTGCGACGCAGCGCAAAACCGGTCCTGCTGGTCGCCAACAAGGCCGACAACATGTCCGTCGAGTTGGAGTCGGCCGCCCTGTGGTCGCTCGGCCTGGGGGAGCCGTACCCGGTCTCCGCGCTGCACGGCCGCGGGTCCGGTGATCTGCTCGACGCGGTCCTCGACGCGTTGCCTGATCCGCCGCCGGTCACCGAGCCGGGTGGGCCGCGTGGCCCTCGCCGGGTCGCCCTGGTCGGCCGGCCGAACGTCGGCAAGTCGAGTCTGCTCAACCGGCTCGCCCGGGAGGATCGGGCCGTCGTCGACTCCGTCGCGGGCACCACCGTCGACCCGGTGGACAGCATCGTCGAGATCGGCGGTGAGCCCTGGCAGTTCGTCGACACCGCTGGGCTGCGCAAGCGCGCAAACCGGGCCAGCGGCACCGAGTACTACGCCAGCCTGCGTACCGCCGGTGCGATCGAAGCGGCCGAGGTGGCGGTCGTCCTGCTCGACGCCAGCGAAGTCCTGAGCGAGCAGGACCAGCGGGTGTTGTCGATGGTCGTCGAGGCCGGCCGGGCGCTGGTGATCGCGTTCAACAAGTGGGACCTGGTCGACGCCGACCGGCGATACTACCTGGAGAAGGAGATCGAGCGGGATCTCCGGCGCATCCCGTGGGCGATCCGGGTGAACATCTCCGCCCGGACCGGCCGGTCGGTGGAGCGGCTCGCCCCGGCGCTGCGGACCGCCCTAACCAGCTGGGAGACCCGGATCCCGACCGGCCAGCTCAACCAGTGGATCACCGCCCTGGTGCAGGCCACCCCGCACCCGGTACGCGGCGGCCGCGCACCGCGCATCCTGTTCGCCACCCAGGCCGGCGTGGCGCCGCCCCGGTTCGTGCTGTTCACCACCGGCCCGCTCGACGCCGGCTATCAGCGGTTCGTCGAGCGCAAGCTGCGGGAGGAGTTCGGCTTCGAGGGGACCCCGATCGAGGTCACGGTGCGCCCGCGCAAGCAGGTGGGTCCCGGCGGGCGGGGCAAGGCCCACGGCTGAGACCCGTTGCCGGTACGGCTGTCGTGGCCGTCGGGTGGGGCCACGGAGTCCTGGCCGACCGGTGCGCTACGCTGTACCGGCTGCCGCTGGCGTTGTGTCGGCGGAGGCGGGACGTGGCGCAGCTTGGTAGCGCACTTGACTGGGGGTCAAGGGGTCGTCGGTTCGAATCCGGCCGTCCCGACAGTTGCTAAAGAAGCCGCTGACCAGGAGTAATCTCTGGTCAGCGGCTTCTAATGCACTGTGCCTCGGTAGGAGATTGCTGATCTAGACCCGTCGTTCGCACATGCGGTTGAGTGACTTGCGTTGCGGGTCCGGGCGCCTCACCGGTCGGGCATACCGTCGCGTGCCGACCGCGACCGGGTGACGATCTCGAGTACGGCTGGGCGGTGCTCGTTGAGGAAGAAGTGCCCGCCGGTCATCGTGTGGATGGTGACGCCCGCGGTGGTGTGCCGGCGCCACGCGTCGGCCTCGTCCGGGGTGGTCGTCGGGTCGGCGGTGCCGGTCAGTACCGTCACCGGGGCGGAGATCGTCACGTCCGGGGCGCACCGGTAGGTCTCGATCGCACGGTAGTCGTTGCGGATCGCCGGCAGCAGCAGCGCCCGCATCTCCGGTCGGCGAAGACCCGGCTGTCGGAACCGTCGAGGGCCGTCAGTTCGGCGATGAGGCCGTCGTCGTTGAGAGTGTGTACGCGTTCATCGCGGTGCCGGGACGGAGCGCGGCGGCCGGAGACGAAGAGCCGGCGAGGAGTGAGCCCCAGCCGGTTCTCCAGCCGTCGTGCCACCTCGAAGGCGACGGTCGCGCCCATGCTGTGTCCGAAGAGGGAGACGTCGCCGCCGAGGTCGGGCAGGGCGGCGAGCGCGTCGAAGGCTCCGTCTGCGAGGTCGGCGACGGAATTGGCGAAGGGCTCGTCGTGGCGCTCCATGCGACCGGGGTACTGCACGGCGAGAACCGCGACGGCGGGGCCAGGGCGACCGAGTGCCGGAAGTAGAAGCTGGCGCTGCCACCGGCGTGCGGGAGGCAGATCAGGCGCGGCGCGTCCACCGCCGCCGAGTGGTAACGGCGAATCCAGGCACCTGCGGTGATCGATGTCATGGGTGTCAGGATGCGGTCCAGGCTTCGCGGGCGCCAGTGCCGGCTAGTCGAGCCGCTCCGCCAGGATCTCCACGGCCAGGGCGGTGGCTGCGACCACGTCCGCCACCTGCTGCATGCTGACCGTTTCGGGGACATCGCCGGCCCGGTGGTAGTGCGGGTTGCGGAAGTTGGCCGTGTCGGTGATTTGGACCGCGGGCAGATCGGCGTCCCAGAACGGCAGGTGGTCGCTGCGCGCGAAGTGCTGGGTGAACGGCACGAAACGGCCAAGCAGCGGCCCCAGCACAGGGAGGTCGGTGGGTGCGCGGAGCAGAATAGTGCCGGTCGGGCCGGCCAGCTGGGTCAGGGCGGCCGCGAACAGCGTCGCCATCGTACGACTGGACCGCTGGTAGAGCACGGCAGCGAAGTCCGCTCGCTGCCCGTCGCGCCGAATTCGCTTGATCTGCCCAGGGTAGAGCAGGCCGAGCCCGGTCGGCAGATGTTGGCTGCCGGGCTCCGTGCTAGCGAATCCGAGCATCTCGAACACATAGGCGCCGACCACCTTCCGCCTGGCAACCGACATCTGCCGCACCAGGTGACGGGCACCGTGAAAGCCGAGTTCCTCGTGGTCGACCGCGACGAGCAGCACCGTACGGCGGAACCGTGTCCCACCCAGCAGTCGTGCCAGTTCCAGTAGTCCGACCACGCCGGTGCCGTTGTCGTCGGCGCCGCCGGTGCCTGGAACCGTGTCGTGGTGGGCGAGGACCAGGACCACCTCGGAGAGCTCGCCCTCCTTGGCGGCGACGATGTTGACGCCGTCGATGTCCACGTCGGTCAGGACGTCCTCGTACCGCCCGCTCGGCCCCCACTGGGGGACACCCCGCGCGTGAAACCGGTCGAGTCGGGCCGTCCAGCCCGCTGCCGCGAAACGGTCCCGTAGGTCACCGTCCAGCTCGGCGCAGGCGTCCGGGGTGAGCACCCGGACCCGGGGTGCCGGGAGTGTCCGGAGCTCGTGTCGGAGCGCGTCGGCGTCGACGGTCGCGCGCAGCTCGCGCACACGTTCGACCTGCCCGGGGTCGAGAACGGGTAGGCGAGGTTCGGCTGCTCCAAAGATGATCAACCTTACATCGGTGGACGTCAGCGTATCCAGTTGACAGTGAGTGCGCCGGCATAACATTTATGAGCATCTATCGATGGTGCGTTCGCTGTCTTCCCTTCGGACGATCCACCACGCTGCGCTGCCCGGTGCCACCCGTGCCGCGCCACACCGGGACACCTCGCGCTTCAGGCCACCCGGGGTGGTCGACCGTAGGTGACAGCGCGCCCTGTCGATCCGTCCGCACGTCAGTGGAGGAGAGCCAGCACATGCGTTAACACCGGTACCGGTCCCGGCTGTGGTCAGCCGCGACCGTGACGGCCGTCATCGCCGGAAGCGGAGTGGCCGTCACGGCCGCGTACGCTGCCGTCGGATGCGGCGTCACCTACTCCGTCGCCTCGCAGTGGCCGGGTGGCTTCACGGCCAGCGTGGCCGTCACCAACCTCGGTGACCCGGTCAGCTCGTGGACGTTGACCTGGAGCTACGGCAACGGTCAGCAGATCACCCAGGCGTGGAACGCCACGGTGTCGCAGAGCGGTGGACAGATCACTGCCCGCAACGCCAGCTACAACGGCAACATCGCTACCGGGGCGACTACGTCGTTCGGCTTCAACGGGTCGTGGAACGGCAGCAACACCGCCCCGACCAGCTTCGCGCTCAACGGCACCACCTGTACGGGGTCGCCCACCGACCCCACCACCCCTCCACCCACGACCGCGCCGCCGTCCAGTCCACCGCCGACCACCGCGCCGCCGCCGATGCCGCCCGGCGACCCGGCCTGGGGCACTGCGCTGCCACCGGCGAGCGCGCCCAGGAGCCGGGCGTACGAACTGATCGCCACCGCCAACGAGAAGGGCTACCTGCCGCGGGCCGGCGAGTGCTCGGTCGAGATCCACGCCCGGTACTGGACCTACGGCCCAGACGGCAAGGTCTACCCGACCTGGCACCCGAGCGGCTGCTATTTCGGCCACGAACACGGTGACGATCCGCGGACCTCGGACCTGTACGGCACCGCAGGCTGGCCGGCCTTCGGCTACACCAGCGAGGTCATGCTGGACAACATGCCCGACCACAGTCACCGCCACGAGGACCACGTCGGGCACAAGGTACTGGTGGTGAACAACAGCAACGTCATCCAGGGGGACCACGGCACCAGCTTCTTCCCACCGGAGCGGCCCACGATCGCCGTCTGCGACGTCTTGCTGAAGTTCCACCAGGGTACCCACTCGCCGGACGCGTTCACCAACAACGTCCACGAGCTGCTGTTCAACCAGCGCTGCGTCGGGAGCAACGGTGGCCCGGTCACCGAGGCTCGATACAACGCGATGATCCCGCTTGGCCGACCCGGCGGCTTCAGCCCCAGCGAATGCCCCGGCTTCGGTCGTCCGCTCATCGACGTCGCACCCCCGGTGCCGGCGGACTCGCCGTCGGACACCCGATCGCTGAGCCGGTTGATCGCCGAGAACGGCTGTATCGACGCGATCCGGGAAGGTCGTACGCATTTCGACCCGCTCTACCCCAACCCGGTGCCGTTCACGGTTTCCGACATGGACGACTTCTGGTTCTCCGACGTGCGGGTGACGGGCTCCGGGCTGGACTTTCACCTCGCGCGGCTGTTCTACGTCGTCAATCCCTCCCGGTACTACGACCCGACACTGCCGAACAGGATGGGCCGGATCGTGGACCTGTGCTACACCGACCTGGTCGGTGGCGACTACTGCGCCGAGGCTCGACAGGTGACCCAGCAGACCGGCCAACAGGTCGCCTGGGGCGATCCCCGATCGCCGTTCAAGGGCACCCTGCGCGAGTACCGGCCCGGCACCTTCTCGGTGCGCAACAGCGGGCCATCCACGGTCTACACAGACGTGTACGGACGCAACGCCTCCACCACGCCGTTCGCCGGCTGGTAACACCGGAAGCGAGATGTACGTCCGAGGATCCATCAAGGACTACGCGGCGACCGGAGTCCACGCCCCGAACTGACACCTCTGACCCGGGCACCTCCGGCCGCGGTACGCCGTGAGCCGGCCGGCACCGCACAGGGCGGGCCATCGGCGAAACCGATGGCCCGCCCGTCGTCTGCGCCCGACACGTCGGCCGGGCAACGCCGGAGAAGCACCGCAGCCGCCAGCCGTAAGAATCTTGACAACGTTCCGCCACAGCCGACGTCTCGCAGAAGAGGTCGGCACATGTCTGTGCCAGTGCCCAGGGGCATCCTCGTCGAGAGACCTGGCTGACCATGGTGCCCGCCGCGGTCGAGGCCCGCCGGACCCGACACCGGCCGATGGCCGCGCTGTTCACCGGCGCGGCGGTGACCCACGTGTCGATGGTCGGTGCGAGCACGGTGAGCACTCTCGTCGGGGCGCAGTTGCTCAGCCCGCTGTGGAGCGGCATACCGAACGCGGCCGGAATCGTCGGCTCCGCCGTCGGCACCCTGACGCTCGCCGCCGTGCTGGCCAGACGTGGCAGCCGTACCGCGCTCGTGTTGGGCTACCTGGTCGCGGCCGTCGGTGCGGTCGTCGCGGGCGGCGCCGTGCTGGCCGACGCGGCGGGCCCGCTGATGGTCGGCATGCTGCTGCTCGGTGTCGGCAACGGCGCAGCGCAGCTGGCCCGGTACTGCGCGGCGGACCTGTACCCGCCCGACCGCAGGGGTTTCGCGGTCGGCGTCGTCGTCTGGGCGGGTACCGTCGGCGCGTTGGCCGGGCCCAACCTGATCGCGCCACTCGCGCGGTTCTCCGCCGGGCTGGGTCTGCCGCCGCTCGCCGGGCCGTACCTCCTGGCGCTGGTCGGTGCGGGTGCCGCGGCAGCGGCGTCGGCGACCCTGCCGACGACCCGGGCCGGTACGCGGCGCGCTGCCCTGACGCCCGGTGACACGAAGCCGGGTGCCGTGTCGGTCGGGGTGTGGCGACGTCCGGTGGTCCGTACCGCGGTGGTGTCGATGACCGCCGGCCAGGTGTCGATGGTCGCCGTGATGACAATGGCGCCGTTACACATGGACATGCACGGTCACGACCTTGGCGCGGTAGGTGCGGTGGTCAGCTCGCACCTGCTCGGCATGTTCCTGCTGGCGCCGCTGTCCGGGCACATCGTCGACCGGTTCGGGGCACGGACGGCGATCCTCGCCGGCATCGGGTTGATCGCCCTGTCCACGATGGTCGCATTGGTGCCGGCGGCCGCAAGCGCGCAGCTGTACGTCGCGCTGTTCCTACTCGGTTCCGGCTGGAACCTCACCTTCGTCGGCGGCAGCGGCCTGCTCACCCAGTCGTTGACACTCGCCGACCGCCAGCACGTCCAGGGGGCGTGGACGCGGTCGCCTGGGGAGCCTCGGCGGTGGCCAGCGTCGGTGCCGGAATGGTGCTCGGCACCGTCGGGTACCCGGTGTTGGCGGTCAGTGCCGGTGCGGCGGTGCTGCTCCCGTTGTTCCTGCTGGCCCGGGCGGATGGCCCGGCGGCCGCCCCGTCCTCCGGCGGAGCCGAAGACCCGCCGGACCGGCACGGCGGGCAGCCGTGCTGTTAGCGCCGCCGGCCAGCCGTGCCGCTAGCGTCCGCCGGGCCGGGGCGGCCGGTCAACCGGGCGCGGAGCGTTGCCGTCGGCCGGTCCCAACGTGGTCATGTCGACGACGAGGTCGGCTCGGTCTCGACCGGCCCCGATCAACCGGGCGTTCGGGTCGTCGACCGTGGCTACCCAGGCGCGGGCGGCGGCGGGTGACTTGCCGAACTCGACGTGCCGGCGGATGAGACGGTCCCGCCGTACGTCGTCGTCGAGTTGGCAGAACCACACCTCGGCCAGCAGCGCACGTACCGCCGGCCAGGGCTCTGCGTCCGCGAGCAGGTAGTTTCCTTCGGTGACGACCAGCCGTACCGGTGGGTCCACCGCGATGGTGCCGGCCACCGGTTGTTCGAGGTCACGTTCGAAACCCGGCGCCCAGACGGTCCGATGCCGCTCGGTCCGCAGCCGGTGCAGCAGGGCGAGGTAGCCGTCACCGTCGAAGGTGTCGATGGCGCCCTTGCGGTCGCGCCGGCCGAGCCGGTCCAGTGCCGCGTCGGACAGGTGGAAGCCGTCCATCGGCACCAGCGCCGCCGGAACCCCGACCTGCCGCAGCCCGGCGACCAGCAGTGCCGCCAGCGTCGATTTGCCCGCCGCCGGGCAGCCGGTGATGCCGAGCAGGAGTCGGCCGTCGCGGGGGACAAGCCGGTGGGCACGTGCGACGAGTTCATCGAGCATGCACCAGCTTAAGCAGCGCCGGGGAGCCGTTGGCCGACTCCCCGGCGGACACGGGTATCCGCTGCCGGCCCTCGACCCATTGACATCGAGACTGCAGGTAGTTAACACTGTCGATTCAATCCGGCAATCGCGCGGCAATCGTACCGGGTGCCGTGTTAGCGATAACATCGGATGATCTGGATACCTGTCGCCTGCGGCGTCGCTGCCGTCCGGTGCCCGGCAGTGCCACGTCGTGCGCCAGCACGTAGGCGGCGGACCGCCGGCGCTGGCCGGACCCGACCAACTCCAACTGAAGGAGACCCGATGCCGAGGACCCTTGCCCGGCTCAGCGCCGTCCTCGCCGCCGCCTGCCTGCTGTTCACCTCATGGTCGGTGACCGCGGCGAGACCGGCTGCCGCCCTCGACCCGTTCACCGGATACCTGTTGGCCCACTTCACCGGGGAGTCGACCAACGGCGAGCAGATCTATCTGGCGCACAGTACCGACGGGCTGCACTGGACCGACCTCAACAACGGCAGCCCGGTCCTGATATCCACAGTGGGCACCCGTGGCGTGCGGGACCCGGTCCTGGTCCGCTCACCGGCCGGCGACCGGTACTGGATCATCGCCACCGATCTGCGGATCGCCAGCGGAACGTCGTGGAACGACGCCGCCAACCGGGGCAGCACCTCGATCGTCGTCTGGGAGTCCACCGACCTGGTCAACTGGTCGGCACCGTGGCTGCTCAACGTCGCCAACGGTATCGCGGGCGCCGGCAACGCCTGGGCACCGGAGGCGATCTACAACCCGGCGACCGGTGACTACGTCGTCTACTGGGCGACCAACTCGGCCCGCAACGGGGTCACCAAGCACCGCATCTGGTACGCGCGGACCAGCGACTTCCGTACCATCGGTGCTCCGCAGCTGTACATCGATCGGGGTAGCGGCCAGGGCATCATCGACACCCAGATCATCGAGGTCCCGAACAGCGTCGGCGGCTACCGCTACTACCGGGCGTCGGCCGACGGTCACATCACCATCGAGGCGAGCAACTCGATCCTCGGTAACTGGACGACCCTCGGCAACCTGTCGCACCTGGGCATCTCCAACGGCACCGGCGGCGGCAACGTCGTCGAGGGCCCGATGTGGGCCCAGTTCAACGGCCGTGACGAGTGGGTGCTCTGGCTTGACCAGTACGCCACCGGCCGCGGCTACCTGCCGGTCACCTCGACTAACCTGGGCGGCACGGGCAACTTCCGGACCCGGTCGGACTACAGCATGGGCGGCAGCCGCAAGCGGCACGGATCGATCCTCAACCTGACCGCGGCCGAGCAGTCCAGGGTGCTTGCCCGCTGGGGCACGACCACCCCGGTGAACCGAATTCAGTCGTACAACTACCCGGACCGCTACGTGCGGCACGCCAACTTCGACGTGCGCATCGACGCCAACGTCAGCCCGGCCCAGGACGCGCAGTTCCGGCTGGTGCCCGGCCTGTCCGGCGGCTCGGGGTACGTCTCGATCGAATCGGTCAACTATCCGGGCCACTACCTGCGGCACTACGCGTTCGACTTCGAGTTGGCACCCGACGACGGCTCGGCGGTCTTCGCCGCCGACGCCACCTTCCGCCGGGTCGTCGGCCTGGCCGACGCCGGATGGTCGTCGTTCCAGTCCTACAACTTCCCGGACCGCTACATCCGGCACTACGGCTACCAACTGCGCCTCGAGCCGATCGCCGACGCGCAGGCACGCGCCGACGCCACCTTCCGCGTCACCGGCTGACCCGGTGGCCCACACTGACCTGGTGCAGAAGCAGACAGCGCCGGTACGGTCCGCCGTAGTGGTCAACCCTACGAAGGTTACTGACCTCGACGTCCTGCGAGCGGCGGTCGACGCGAGCCTGGCCGAAGCCGGCTGGGCGGCACCGATCTGGCTGGAGACGACGGTCGCCGAACCGGGGCGGACGCAGGCCCGGGACGCGGTCGCGGCCGGGGTTGACGTCGTGTTCGCCTGCGGCGGCGACGGCACCGTGATGTCGTGTGTCGCCGGTCTGGTCGGCACCGACGTGGCGCTCGCCATCCTGCCGGCCGGCACCGGTAACCTGCTCGCCGCCAACCTGGGGCTGTCGACCGACCTCGCGGCCGGGCTGGAGGTCGCGGTGGAACGGCAGACCCGCCGGCTCGACGTCGGTCGGCTCGACGACGAGCGCTGCTTCGTGGTGATGGCTGGCATGGGGTTCGACGCGAGCCTGCTGGCCGCCACCTCCGAGCAGGCCAAGGCACGGATCGGCTGGCTGGCGTACGTTGCCGGCGCCGTGCGGCACCTGCGGGACCGGCCGGTGCCGGTGCAGGTCCAGATCGACGACCAGCCGCCGGTACGGTCCCGGGCCCGCACCGTGCTGGTGGCCAACGTCGGCCGGCTGCAGGGCGGGATGACCCTGCTGGCCGACGCCGAACCCGACGACGGTCTGCTCGACGTCGCCGTGCTGACGCCACGGACGCTGCGGCACTGGCTTGCGCTGGCCTGGGCACTGGTACGGGGTCGGCGACGGGTGCCGCGGATGCAGGTGTACCGGGGGCGCGAGGTGTCGGTGGTCAGTGACCGCGACCAACCCCGCGAGCTCGACGGCGACCTGATCGAACCCGGCGCCACGCTGCGGGTGACGGTCCAGCCGGCGGCGTTGCTGCTGTGCGTGCCGCGTCCGGCGGATGACCCGGACCTGTCGGTGGACGCCGGCGCCGCCGCGCGGCGCGGCACGGCGCTCGTCGAACGTACCCGTGACGCGCACTGACCGGCCCGGGGCGTGGCCGCCCCGAGTCAGCCGTTGTCGCTGTGTCCCAGCCGGGCGAGCAGCCCGGTGTGCTGCCGCTGGTGACGCTCGGCCCGTCGGCCGAGCGCGTCCGCCCGGCCCCACCGGCCGGGTACGTCGAGCAGCTCGATCCGGGGTATCGACGGCGGGAGATGCGGGTCGACGCCCAGATGGTCCTGGTACGGGGTGAGATCCAGCATGGTACGCAGCAGCAGCAGCACCGCCCCCGCCGACCAGCCCTGTGGGCTGCACGCCGTCGGGTACTCGACCGGATATTCGGTCAACTCGCGTCGGTAGCCGGCGAAGGCCTCCGGCAACCGTCCGTCGAAGAACCCGGACGCCTCGATCATCCCTTCCGCGATCCGGGCGGCCTCCTCGCGGAACCCGTACCGGCGCAGCCCCCAGGCGATGATCGAGTTGTCGAACGGCCAGACCGACCCCACGTGGTAGCCGACCGGGTTGTACCGTGCCTCGGTCTCGGCCAACGTCCGTACCCCCCAGCCGGAGAACATCGCCGGCCCGAGCAGATGCTCGGCCAACTTGCCGGCCCGATCCGGCTCGACGATTCCGCTCCACAGCAGGTGCCCCATGTTCGACGCCAGCGCGTCGACCGGGGTGCCGTCCGGGTCGAGAGCGAGCGCGTAGTACTCGCCGTCGGCCACCCAGAAGTCGCGGTTGAACCGCTGCTTCAGGTCGGCGGCCTCCCGCTCCAGCCGGTCGGCGTACGCTGGGTCGTTCCAGAACTGGCGGGCCAGCCGGGCGCCACGGATTTTGGCGTCATAGGCGTAACCCTGCAGCTCGCAGGTTGCCCTCGGCAGCGCGGACAGCCGTCCGTCACGGTAGGAGATCGCGTCCCAGGAGTCCTTCCAACACTGGTTCTCCAGACCATTGCGGGTGTTGCGTCGCCAGTAGGAGACGTAGCCGTTGCCGACCAGGTCCCCGTATTCGTCGATCCAGTGCAACGCGGCGCGGGCCTGGCGTTCGAGCCCGCGGACCAGTTCGACGTCGCCGCTCCACCGTTCGTACTCGTCGAGCAGGATCACGAACAGCGGAGTCGCGTCGGCCGATCCGTAGTACGGGGTGTGCGGCTGCTCCTCGAACGCCGCAGACTCGCCGTACCGGAATTCGTGCAGTATCTTGCCGGGCTCCTCCTCCCGCAGGTCGTCTAGGCTGCCGCCCTGCAATGAGCCGAGCAGTCGCAGCACCGGGGGAGTCAGCTGGGGTAGGAACGGCATGGTCTGCAGGCTGATGAAGATGCTGTCCCGGCCGAACAGCGTCATGAACCAGGGCAGCCCAGCGGTCGGGATCGCGCCGGTGGCGGTCAGCGAGGCATACCGCATGGCGGCGAGGTCGATCAGGCTTCGCTCATACGCCGTGGTGAGGTTGGGGTTGTCGGCGAGCAACTCCGGCGCCTGGTCGATCCAGCGCTCCAGCTCTTGGCGTAGTTGCGGTCGGGCCCGGCGCCGGTAGGCGCCCCAGATGGTCGGCGACGTGGGGTCGCCGCCATTGATCACCGGTTCCACCCGGAGTTCGGTCTGCCATTGACCGCGCGGCTCCAGGGTGACGTCGAACGTCATGCCGTCGTCGTCGATCCGGGCCGGAAGCGTGCTGGAGATGACGGTGTCCCGCCGAAAGGTCTCCCGCCGGTAGCTGTACCGCAGCCGACCGTCGTCGTGCTGGACCGACTTCGTTCCGCGCTTGTGCTGAACGTCCTTGATTTCGAACAGGTCCGCGAAGTCGGTGTCCATGTCGACTCGCAGGGTCAGGGTTGCCGGCGCGATGTCATGGTTGAGCACGGTGATCCGCTCGACGAACGCCGCGCCGATCGACTGCTCCCGGATGACGGACAGCTTGGCGTCGACGTAGTGAGTGGGTCGGCCCGGCACGAGGAAGAAGCGGGTCTCGAAGAAGTGCAGGTCGTCCTGGGACAGCGCGTTCAGTCGATGGCCGTCGATCCGGAGCACCCAGGTGGAGAGGAAGCGCGTATCGAACGAGAACAGGCCGGTTGGCAGGTCCGGTGAGGCGGTCACGTCACCGCGTTCGTCAGTCACCACGAAGGTGTTCCCGTCCAGGATGCTGACGGTCTTCTCGTTCATTCTTGACGGCCTCCCTCCGGGTGAAGTCCCTTGGATGCAGCCCGGCCGGCACACTGCCGAACAGGACCCGGCAGATCTGGTCCGCAAGGCCCAGGTCTCCCTCGACGACGACCGTGTTGCGGAACAGCAGGGGGATGAACCGGTCCTCGCCCCGGGCCAACCGGTCGAAGCGGACCCGTTCACTGCGGATGATCGAATCCGGCTCGGGCCCCGTCGACGACACCTGGACCTTCCCGGTTCCCAGGGTGACAAACCAGTGCGTCGTCCTGCTCTCGTCGTGCACGTCGAAGCGAACGGTGCCGCTCAGCCGGGGTGGCAGCCGGGTCAGGACCGAGCTTGCGTCGCGAACCAGCCGATCCAGCGCGTCCTCGACCGTGTCGACCATCCGACCCCACCTCCTCGCGCCGTGTGACGTCCTCGGTGCACCGTAGGTCGGGCCGAGACCGACCCGCATCACCCGCGTCGGGTGAGTTACCTGGGATCAGCCGGCCGGGGCGACTCGGCGGTGGACATCAGGTCGACGAAGCGCCGGGTATCGACGTTGCCGCCGGAGACGATCACGCCGACCCGCCGTAGCGTCGATACCGACCGACCTGCCAGTAGGGCGGCCAGCCCGGTCGCGCCGCTGGGCTCGACGACGACCCGCATCCGGTCGAAGGCGAACCGCATCGCCATCCGGATCTCGTCGTCATCGACCAGCGCGATGTCGTCGAGCAGTTGCCGGTTGATCGCGAAGGTCAGCTCACCGGGCGTCTCGGCGGCCTGCCCGTCGGCGATCGTGCGTGGCACCGGGATGGTGACCCGTCGGCCGGCGGCCAGCGATCGCAACGTGTCGTCGCCGGCCGCCGGTTCGACGCCGATCACCCGGATCCGGGGCAGTAGTCCTTTCGCGGCGACTGCGGTGCCCGCCGCCAGCCCGCCGCCACCGACCGGCACCAGCAGCGCGTCGAGCGGGCCGACCTCCTCGACCAGCTCGAGCGCTGCGGTGCCCTGCCCGGCGATGACGTGCGGGTGATCGTACGGCGGGACCAGGGCCAGTCCCCGGTCGGCGGCCAACGCCGTACCGATGGCGACCCGGTCACCGGTGTACCGGTCGTAGGTGACGATCTCGGCCCCGTAACCGCGGACCGCCGCCATCTTGGCCGCCGGGGTGTCCTGCGGCATCACGATCACTGCGGTGCTGCCCAACTCCCGGGCGGCCAGCGCGACGGCCTGGGCATGGTTACCGGACGAGTACGCGGCGATGCCCCGGGCCAGCTGAGCCGGTGACAGCCGGGAGATTGTGTTGTAGGCGCCACGAAACTTGAACGCCCCGACCCGTTGCAGGTTTTCGCACTTGACGAAGACCTCGGCGCCGACCATGGCGTCCAGAGTGCGCGAGCGCAGCACAGGGGTGCGGTGCGCGGCGCCGGCTATCCGCGCGGCCGCGTCGCGGACGTCGTGCAGGGTGACCGGTGTCGAGTCCGTCAAGGTGCTTCCTCCCGGGGCGCTCATCTGACAGAGTTCCATACAGCGGCCGGGCGAGTCGCAGCCGGCCGGCTGGTGTCCATGCCGCATTGTCCGGGCGCGGCCGACACCGCCGACCCGTAGCGCGACGGTGCCGCTGATGGTGTTGCGCGCGGTCCGGATCTGCTCGGATCTTTTCGAAAATTTTGGTACCTCTGGTCTCGCCATCAGGTGCCGACGCCGTGCTGCCGTCCTCCGGACCGCTGGTTGAACAGCGGGTCCGCCGGTATCGGTCTTGGTCATTGAGCTACCGGAAATTTTCCGTTAGCATCGCTCAACAGCACTTCGATGAAAGTCGATGTGTGGCCGAGGTTCACCCGCCGACCACACTCCGCACCGAGAGGCAACCATCGCCATGACCCATCAATCAGCCAGCAGACCGAGGAGAAGGGGACCGCGGGCCGCGTTGGCCTCCGCCGCGGTGGTTGCCCTTGCCGCCGGTACCTCGCTGCTGTACGCAACCTCCGCCAGCGCCGCCGAGTCCACGCTCGGCGCGGCCGCGGAGCAGTCCGGCCGGTATTTCGGTGCCGCCGTCGCGGCCAACAAGCTCAGCGATTCGACGTACGTGAACATCCTCAACCGGGAGTTCAACAGCGTCACCGCCGAGAACGAGATGAAACTCGACGCTACCGAGCCGCAGCAGGGCCAGTTCAACTTCAGCAACGGCGACCGGATCGTCAACCACGCCATCTCCCGCGGCATGGCCGTCCGTGGCCACACCCTCGCCTGGCACTCCCAGCAACCCGGCTGGATGCGGCAGATGGAAGGCGCTCCACTGCGCCAGGCCATGCTCAACCACGTCACCCAGGTCGCCTCCTACTACCGGGGCAAGATCCACTCCTGGGACGTGGTGAACGAGGCCTTCGCCGACGGCGGTAGCGGTGCCCGGCGCGACTCCAACCTGCAGCGCACCGGCAACGACTGGATCGAGGCGGCGTTCCGGGCCGCCCGCGCCGCCGACCCCGGCGCCAAGCTCTGCTACAACGACTACAACATCGACAACTGGTCCTGGGCCAAGACCCAGGCCGCGTACAACTTGGTCCGCGACTTCAAGCAGCGCGGCGTACCCATCGACTGCGTCGGCCTGCAGTCGCACTTCAACAGCGGCTCGCCGTACCCGTCGAACTACCGCACCACGCTGTCCAGTTTTGCCGCCCTCGGCGTCGACGTGCAGATCACCGAGCTCGACATCGAAGGCTCCGGCAGCAGCCAGGCCAACACCTACCGCAACGTGGTGCAGGACTGCCTGGCGGTGTCCCGCTGCACCGGCATCACCACCTGGGGCATCCGGGACTGCGACTCGTGGCGCAGCGGCGGCACCCCGCTGCTGTTCGAGTGCAACGGCAACAAGAAGCAGGCGTACCACTCGACCCTCTCCGCGCTCAACGCCGGCGGCACCCCGCCGCCCACGACGGCTCCGCCGCCGACCACGGCTCCGCCGCCGACCACGGCCCCGCCGCCCACGACGGCTCCGCCGCCCTCGCAGCCGCCAGGTGATGGCAACTGCTCAGCCGCGGTGATCTCGCTCGACCAGTGGTCAGGAGGCTTCGTGGCGAACGTGCGGGTGACCGCCGGGTCCGCCTCGACGAGCAGTTGGACGGTCACCATGACCCTGCCGTCCGGGGCGGCGGTCACCAACGCGTGGAACTCTCAGGCCAGCGGTAGCACCGGCACGGTGCGCTTCAGCAACGCACCGTGGAACGGCCAGATCGGTGCCGGGCAGTCGACTCAGTTCGGCTTCCAGGGCACTGGCACCGGCAGCGGGATGACCCCGACCTGCAGCGCCGGCTGACGGCAACCACCCCAGGGCGGGGCCGGTACGCGGGACGTCCCGCGTACCGGCCCCGCCCGCGTGCGGCGACCGGGAGCGCGGGGGTGCGACCGGCTGGGCCCGGCGACACCCGGTACCGGCCCGGCGCGGCGCTGTCGGTGGCTGCGGTTACGCTCGTCGGACGGTGGCTCGCAGGCCACCGTCGTTGCCCTGCCGGCCGGTCCTGTGCACCGGCGAGGCAGGGCACCGTGGGCCGGCACCGGGAGTTCGACGCGTTGACTGCACAATCTGAGACGCTGTACGGAGCAGACGACCTCACCCACCTGGAAGGGCTGGAGGCTGTCCGTAAACGGCCCGGCATGTACATCGGCTCCACCGACAGCCGGGGCGTCGGCCACCTGCTCAACGAGATCCTCGACAACTCCACCGACGAGGGCGTCGCCGGCCACGCCAGCCGGGTCGAGGTGACTCTGCACGCCGACGGTTCGGTCCAGGTCGACGACGACGGCCGGGGCATCCCGACCGACGTACACACCCGGTCCGGGCTGTCCGGGGTCGAACTGGTGCTGACCCGGCTGCACGCCGGCGGCAAGTTCGGCGGCTCCGGTTACAAGGCGTCCGGCGGCCTGCACGGGGTCGGCGCGTCGGCGGTGAACGCGCTCTCGCTACGGTTCGACGTACGGGTCAAGCGGGCCGGCCGGGTGTCGGAGATGTCGTTCCAGCGGGGCGTCCCGGGGGTCTTCGACGGCCCCGGCCCGGTCGCCGGCTTCACCAGGCAGTCGGGGCTGCGGGCGGTCGGTCGGATGAAGCGCGGCGAGGCCACCGGCACCTCCATCCGCTACTGGTACGACGCCCGCTACTTCGACGCCGGCGCCGCACTCGACGTGGCGGCCGTGCGGACCAGGCTGCGTAACACCGCCTTCCTGGTACCCGGGGTCACCTACGTGCTGCGCGACGCCACCTCTGGCGAGCTGGCCGAGGAGGTGTACCACCATCCCCGGGGCCTGGTTGAGATGGTGGAGTTCCTCACCCCGACCGGGGACCGACCGGTCAGCGGTACGCTGTTCATCACCGGCACCGGCACCTACAAGGAGAACGCCGCCGACGCCAACGGGGTGATGCAGTCGGACGTGGAGCGCCGGGCCGAGGTGGAGGTCGCCCTCGGCTGGGGCACCGGTTACGAGCGGACCGTGGAATGCTTCACGAACACCATCCGTAACCTGCACGGCGGCACCCACCGGCGGGGTTTCGAACGCGGGGTGACCCGGGCCGTCGTGGACGCGGTGCGCAACAGCCGTGGCCTGCTAAAACCCAAGGAGGATCCGCCGACCGTCGACGACGTCCTCGAAGGCATGACGGCCGTGGTGCACGTGCGGATACCGGAGCCCCAGTTCACCTCGCAGACCAAGGACGAGCTTTCCACCGCGGGCATCACCCGGGTGGTCCAGACGGTGGTGGAGCGGCACATCAAGTCCTGGGTGGAGGATCGTCGAACCCGTACCGAGGCCCGGACCGTGCTGCAGAAGGTTGTCGACGCGGCCCGGGTCCGGCTCACTCAGAAGCAGCAGAAGGACGCCGCTCGGCGCAAGACCGCCCTGGAAGGGGCGTCCATGCCGCCGAAGCTGGTCGACTGCCGGTCGACCGGCCTGCAACGCAGCGAGTTGTTCATCGTGGAGGGCGACAGCGCGCTTGGTTCGGCCCGGATGGCCCGCGTCGCCGAGTACCAGGCACTGCTGCCGATCCGGGGCAAGATCCTCAACGTGCAGAAGGCCAACCTGGCCGACACGTTGCGCAACGCCGAGGTTGCGGCGATCGTCCAGGTCCTCGGGGCCGGCACCGGGCGTACCTTCGACCTGGCCGCCATGCGGTACGGCCGGGTGATCCTGATGGCCGACGCGGACGTGGACGGCTCGCACATCCGGACCCTGCTGATCACCCTGTTCGCCAAGTATCTGCGCCCGGTGATCGAGGCCGGCCGGCTGTACGCGGCGATGCCTCCGCTCCACAAGATCACCACCAAGGGCCGCAACGCGGAGACCATCTTCACCTTCACCGAGGCCGAGATGGAGCAGACCGTACGGCGCATCGAGCGGGCCGGGCGACAGGTCGTCACCCCGGTGCCCCGGTTCAAGGGCCTCGGCGAGATGGACGCCGACGAATTGTGGGAGACCACCATGAACCCGGCGACTCGCTCGGTACGCCGGATCACCCTGGCCGACGTGGAGGTCGCCGACCGCACCCTGGAGTTGCTGATGGGGGAGAAGGTCGAGCCGCGCCGCAACTGGCTGATCGACTCGGCCGGCCGGGTCGACCAGGAGAGTATCGACGCCTGAGCATGACCCGCTCGATCGAGGAAGCGCTGGGAACGTAGAGATGGCACGCAGCAAGAGCAAGCAGTCCGGGGTCGACCTGTCCGCGTTCGACCAGGCCGGCGCCCGGATCCTGGACAACCCGCTGGAGACCGAGATCCAGGACTCCTACCTGGAGTACGCCTACTCGGTCATCTATGCCCGAGCCCTGCCCGACGCCAGGGACGGGCTCAAACCGGTGCACCGACGGATCCTCTACTCGATGAGCGAGCAGGGGCACCGTCCGGACCGGGGCTACGTCAAGTCGGCTCGGGTGGTGGGCGACGTGATGGGCAAGTTCCACCCGCACGGCGACACTGCGATCTACGACGCGATGGTCCGGATGGCGCAGCACTTCTCGCTCAACGTGCCGCTGGTCGACGGGCACGGCAACTTCGGCTCCCCCGACGACGGTCCGGCGGCCAGCCGCTACACCGAGGCGCGGATGTCCCGCCCGGCGATGCTGCTCGTCGGCGAACTCGACGAGGAGACCGTCGACTTCAAGCCCAACTATGACGGCTCGTTGACCGAGCCGAAGGTGTTGCCGGCAGCCTTCCCGAACCTGCTGGTCAACGGCGCGTCCGGAATCGCCGTCGGGATGGCGACCAACATGATCCCGCACAATCTCAGTGAGGTCGTCGCGGCCACCCGCTGGCTGATCCGCCATCCCGACGCGAGCCTCGACAAGCTGATGGAGTTCGTTCCCGGCCCGGATCTGCCGACCGGTGGCTTGCTGCTCGGACTCGACGAGGTGCGCCGTGCGTTCGCCACCGGGCGAGGGGTGGTGCGGATGCGCGCCAAGGTGCAGATCGGCCTGCTCGAGGGCAGCCGTGGGCGGCAGGCGATCACGGTGACCGAGCTGCCTTACGGGGTCGGTACCGAGCGGATCATCGAGAAGATCACCGAAGAGGTCAACAAGACCAAACGGTTGCAGGGCATCGCCGACGTCAAGGACCTGACCGACCGGGAGAACGGCACCCGCCTGGTCATCGAATGCAAGATCGGGGTCAACCCGCAGGCTCTGCTCGCCGATCTCTACCGGCTGACCCCGATGGAGCAGTCGTTCGGCGTCAACAACCTGGTGCTGGTCGACGGGCAGCCACGTACGCTCGGGCTGAAGGAGCTACTGGAAGCCTTCCTTGCTCACCGGTACGACGTCGTCACCCGACGCAGCCTCTACCGACGGAGCCGCCGCCAGGATCGACTGCATCTGGTCGACGGTCTGCTGATCGCCCTGCTCGACATCGACCGGGTGGTGCGGCTGATCCGGGGCAGCGACGACGCGCAGGCGGCGCGGGACGCGCTGATGGCCGAGTTCGGGCTGACCGCCGTGCAGGCCGGCTACATCCTGGACACCCCGCTGCGCCGGCTGACCCGGTTCGACCGGATCGAGCTCGAGGCCGAGCAGGACCGGCTGCGTAGCGAGATCGCCGAGCTGTCGCGGATCCTCGACGACCCCGCGGCGCTGCGGAAGCTGGTCTCCGACGAGCTGGCCAAGGTGGCCAAGCAGTTCGCCACCCCCCGGCGGACCACTCTCGTCGACGGCGACCTCAAGGAAGTGCTGGCCGCCTCGGTCCCGGCCGGTCCGCTGGAGGTCGCCGACGACCCCTGCCAGGTCATCCTGTCCGCCACCGGGCTGGTCGCCCGCACCGTCGCCGAGAGCGAGGAGTCGGTCGAGGATGCCCGGCGCAACAGCCGGGCCCGGCACGACGCGGTGCAGGCCGTGGTGCCGGCCACTGCCCGTGGCCAGGTGCTGCTGATCACCAGCACCGGCCGGGCGGTCCGTACCGATGTTCTGCCGTTGCCGGTGCTGCCGCAGCGTTCCGGAACGGTGTCGCTGTCCGGCGGCATGCCGGTCGCCGAACTGCTGCCGTTGGGCACGGGTGAGCAGGTTGTCGGCCTGGCCCCGGCCACCCAACGGGACGCGCCGGGACTCGCGCTGGGCACCCGCCACGGCGTGGTGAAGGTCTGCGCGCCGGACTGGCCGGTACGCGCGGACGAGTTCGAGGTGATCGGTCTGCGCGACGGCGACGAGGTCGTCGGAGCCAGTTGGCTGACCGACGGCACCGAGAGCCTGGTGTTCGTCACCACTGACGCCTCGCTGCTGCGGTTCGCCGCGAAGCTGGTCCGTCCGCAAGGGCTCAAGGGCGGCGGCATGGCCGGGATCAACCTCGCGGCCGATGCCCGGGTGCTGTTCTTCGCCGCCGTACGGACCGACGACCCGGTGCACGGAGAGCCGATGGTGGTCACCTCCACCGGGCATCACGTCAAGGTCACGCCGTTCGCCGAGTATCCCGCGAAGGGCCGGGCCACCGGTGGGGTCCGGGTGCAGCGGTTCCTCAAGGGCGAGTCGGGGCTGGAGCTGGCCTGGGTGGGTTCCCGACCGGTCGGTGCCACCCCGTCCGGGGAGTCGGTGGCGTTGCCGCAGCTCGATCCGCGCCGGGACAGTTCGGGCACCCCGGTGATGCTGGCCCCGCAGGTCATCGGTCACCTGCTAGAACGAGGCTGACCACCGGCGGCCGATCCGGTGCCGTCGGCCAATCACCGACCCGACCGGTTATCAGCCCAGCTGGGTGGCGGCCAGCCGGCGGTCGTACCAGGCCCGGATCGCGGCGGCAGCGTCCGCCGGCAGTGGGCCGTCGGCGGCACCGGCAACGCTGCTGGTGAGCTGGGCGACCCGGCGGGCGCTGTGCGCTACCGACGCCTCGATCTCGCTGGCCGACCAGGTCTCGGTGCCATCGGGCAGATAACCGGCGCAGCCGCCTCGACCGGCCCCACCGCTGCCGCCGCCCGCCGCCGGGGCCCGGTCCGGTCCGGCCGTACCCGCCTACCGAGCAGCCCGAGCCCACCGAGCGCCAGCAGCACGTACAGGTTGCTGTAGATCAGCCCGAGCCCGGAGAAGTGCAGGTCCCACCCGCCCGGACTGGCCAGTACCCAGCTCGTGCTGCCCGCCAGGACCAGCCAGCCGGCGGCGGCAGTGAGGATCGTCGACCTGCGGCCGCACCACCGTTGGTCACCGCCGAGGACCAGCAGCGCCGGCACCCACCACACCCAGTGGTGGTGCCAGGAGACAGGGGAGACCAGCAGCCCGGTGGCCGCGCAGGCGAGCACCGCCAGCAGTTCGTCGCCGGCCCGCGCGCAGCGGACCGCGACGGTCATCCCGGCCGCGCCGACCAGCACCGCGATCACCAGCCACGGCAGACCAGGCCGCGGTTCGTCCAGCACCCGGGTCACCGCGCCGGACAACGACTGGTTCAGGACGGTCCGGGGATCCCCGGTGACCCGGTCGGTGTCCAGCAGCCCGCCGGTCCAGAACCAGTTCGAGTCGGTCGGCGGTTGGCCCGCTCCTGCTCCAGCCAGGTCCGGGCCGCGACGGCGTCGGGCAGCGGCCGCGCCGCGACGCTCGGGCCGGTCGCCGCCGGCCGCCGGTGTCGCTCGGCGGGGAAGAGTAATCCATGGCGGCTGCGGCGGTGTGCAGGTAGTGGTCGAACAGGACGGTCATCGCCTGGTGCCGGTCGACCGGTGAATCCTGCCGGCCGGCGAGGTCCACGGCGTACGCTCGGAGCAGGTCGTGCATCCCGTAGCGGTGGCCAGGCCCAGGCCCGGGATGCAGCCCCAGCAGCCGGAACGCGCGGGCGGCGTCGGCCGGCAGATGCAGGTAGGACCAGGAGAACACCGCGCGTACGCCGGTGCGCCGGTCGCCACCCGCGTCGAGCAGATCGAGGCGCCGGTGCTGATCGGCGAGTCCGCGGACCAGTTCGACCAGTGGCGCGGTGGGGCGGGTGGCCGCCAGTTCCGCGGCTACCCGCAGGAAGCCGGCGAGGGCCTGGCCCGGGGAGACGGGCTGCTCGGCGTCGTAGCCCTGCAGATCGACGTAGAGCTGGCCGTCGGGGAACCGGTGCCGGATCCGGTGCGCCCAGCGGACGGCGAGCGCGGTCTTGCCGACGCCGGCGGTGCCGGACACTGCGGCGATGGTCACCACCGGCGACCGGTCCACGTCGTCAGTCCACCCGTGGGCGTCGTCGAGCAGTTGGTCGAGCTCGGCCAACTCGGTGATCCGGCCGGTGAAGTCGGGGATGTCGGCTGGCAGCTGGGCCGGTGCCGGTTCGGGCGTTGCCCGGCCGGTTTCACCGCCCGGGGATCTGACCGAGGACCCGGATACGCAAAGTCGTCACCCTCGCCGGTCGTACCGAATGCCGCCGCTCGGAACGGGTTGGCCTTGTACGTCGGTCGGCTGACCTCAACCTACGTCTATATCGCTCGGCATTGCAACGTCAGCTGTCGAATGACCCAGTCGAACTGCCGAACCCATCGGTGGTGAGTGTCCGCAGTGGATAACGTCGGCGCGGGTCGGATCTCTCTCGATTGTGTGCCGGGTACCGCGGTGACCTGGTAGCGACGCCGCGTCGCCGGGCGTTGGTGCCCCGACCGGGGCACCAACGCCCGGCTGATGGTCACTCCTCCTCGAACTCTTCACCCGAGTCGTCGTCCCCGCCGAACGAGTCGAAGACCTCGCCGGCGATCATCCCGCCGGCGAAGCCGAGCGCGGCGCCACCGACCGCGCCGGCGACGGCCCCACCCATTCCCGACCCGCCATGGTGCCCGCCGTAATGCCCACCGGGCGCGCCGTACCCGCCGATCAGCGACTGGCGCTGGGAGAGGGCCTGGCGGACCCAGGTGTCGACCTGGGCGGTCCAGTCCACCTGGTCGGCGTCTGTGTGACTGACCCGGTAGCGGCCGTACGAGTCGTGCCCCGGCCGGAAAAGACCACCGCGCTTGTCGAACTCCAGCACGACGTCGATGCCGTACTCGCTGGCCACGAAGGTCAGCTCGACCTCATTGATGCCGCCGGCGTACTGGGGTGCGGCGTAGTACTCGATTTCCTGGTAGAACGGCAGGGTCTGGGGCACGCCGTGTAGCCGCCCGTACTCCAGGTCGGCGCCCTTGAAGGCGAAGCCAAGCCGGGCGAACGCCTCCAGGATGCGCTCCTGCAACGGCAGCGGGTAGATGTGCACCGCATCGAGGTCGCCTCGGTCGATCGCCCCCGGGATGGCGACCTCGGTCCGCAGACCCATGGTCATGCCGTGCAGGCGCTGCCCGTAGAGGTCGGTCACCGGGGTCTCCCACGGCACCGGGAACTGGAAGGGCAACGACAACTGCTGGCCTTCGCGCAGGTGGATGCCGCCGGACACAGGGAACCGGTGGAACTCGGCCAGGGCGTTGTGGTCCTCGCCGCCGGCCTCCACCTCAACCCGGGTGACCAAGCTGACCGTGATCTGGTCCAGCTGCACGTCGTGGCTGCCGCCAGTGATGTTCACCTGCCCGGTGAGGGCAAGGCCCGGCCGGGCGTTGGGGTTCTGTAGCACCGTGTCGACGCTGGGAGCGCCGATTCCAAGAGCGCCCAGCATCTTCTTGAATACCACGTACATTCCTCTCGGTTCTCGGTTGACGGACCGTGCCCTGCCGGTACCGGCATTCGGGGCATCCAGTGTGGATATAATGGCAGGTGTTCAGTTTATCCTGATCTATCGTGGCGGGTTGTCGTGGGCGGTTGTCGGCGTGGTCCGGTTATCGCACGCGACTGCGGGACGGGTGAAAAAATGCGTCTATGCCGGATTTCCTGGTGACGGCGGACTGGCCTGTCTCCTGGTCGATAGCCGCGTTCGCGATCGCCGGAGTGGTAACGGTGGCGGCTGGGATCCGGCTCGTCGCCGTGGGTGACGCGCTCGCCGACCGGACTGGCTGGGGAGAAGCGGTCTTCGGTGCGGTCTTCTTTGGTCTGGCGACGTCGCTGTCCGGGATCGTGATGACTGCGGTGACCGCGGCTAGTGACGCTCCGCAACTGGCCTACAGCAACGCCGTCGGCGGCATCGCTGCGCAGACCACCGCAATCGCGGTGGCCGACCTGTTCTACCGGCGGGTCAACCTCGAACACGCCGCCGCTTCGCTGTCCAATTTGCTCTTCGGCTGCCTGCTGCTGGCGCTGCTGGCCCTGGCGCTGCTGGCCACCTACACCCCGGACGGCGCGGTGGCGGGCGTCCACCCGGTCTCGATGATCATGATCGGCTGCTACCTCGGCGGCGTCATGATCGTCCACTCCACCGACGTTACGCCCTACTGGCAAGCCGTCGACACCAACGAGACCCGCCGGGATCTGCCGCAGAGTCACGGTCCCCTCGACGACTGTCCACTGCGTCGGCTGTGGGTGCGGTTCGCTCTCGTCGGGCTGGCCGTCGCCGCCAGCGGCTGGCTGACCGCACTCGCCGCCGAGAGCCTGGTGCAGGCGACCGGGCTACGGGCCGGATTCGTCGGCGGGGTGCTCATGGGCCTGGTCAACGCGTTGCCGGAGACGATCACCGCGATCGCGGCGGTACGGCGCGGGGCGGTGACCCTCGCGGTCGCGGCCGTCCTCGGCGGCAACTGCCTCGACGCGCTCAACCTGGTGGTCGCTGATGTCTTCTACCGCCCCGGGTCGATCTACCACGCGGCCGGTCCGGACGAACTGTTCCTCACCTCTGCCGCGCTACTGATGACCACGGTGCTGCTCGGTGGGCTGCTGGCCCGGCAGGTCCGCGGCTGGGGTCGGTTGGGCTTCGAAGGCACCCTGTTGTTCGGCGGCTACCTCGCCGTGGTCGCGGTCCTGGCCCTCTGACACCAGCATCAGCGCCCCGGATCGTCGGTCACCGGCCGGCCGGGCCAGGCTGATCACTGCGGTAACCACCGCCCCCGGCCCCGGTTCGACACGATCGATGATCAACTCGCTGCAGAGTTGCCGGCAGATCCAGATCCCCCGACCACCGGCCCGCGCCTGGTCCGGCGGAACGGTTCCCACCTGCGGGTCACGCATTCCCGGTCCACCGTCGCTGACCTGGCAGTACAGGATGTCGTCGCGGCGCCAAAACCGGAGCCGGCCACTGCCGCCGCCGTGGCGTAACGCGTTGGTGGCGAGCTCCCCGGCAACGATGAGCAGATGCTCGGTCTGCTCGGCCGAGATGCCCAGCCCGGGAGCGTGTGCGCTGAGCGTAGCCCGCAGGCCGTACAGACCGTCCCGGTCGAACGGCTGGTCGACGGCACCGGCCGGGGACGGAGTGCCCGTCGGCCGTCCCCCGATGCCGAGCGAGGTGGGATCAGGGCTGCTCATGGCGTCTCTGTACCCGCAGTTGAGCCACGTCATCCGCGCCGACCAGGGACAGCACGGTACCGACCAGCCGGCGGCAGGATACCGTCATTCGGCGCGATCCCGGCAACGCCCGAGCGGCAGCCAGGATGATCCCGGCGCAGGCTCCGTCGATGTAGTCCAGCCCGGTCAGGTTGATGTGCAGGTGGCGGTCGATCCGTACCGACTCGGCCAGCGCCAACTCGAGCACATCCTTGTGCCGGTAGTCCAGCTCACCGGCGATGCGCAGGCCGGCCGGGCTGTACTGCCGGCAGACCCGCAGCAGCGGATGCTCCAGGTAGACCTGAGCGGCGACGGTCCGGGGATGGGCCCGGGCGGCGAACGCCAGCGTGACGGCGTCAAACCGCTCCCGGTCGTACTGGCAGATCAGACAGAGCTGGCCGTGTGCGAACAGGTCGGCGACCAGCGTCTCGAACTCGACCAGTTGATCGGCTGCGGCGGCCGGGCGGGTCGCCCAGCACATGTCGGCGGTCACCCGGAGGCCGGCGTACCCCTCGTCGCTGGCCTGGCGCGCCTCCCGCGCGAGTGTCCGCACCATCGCCCCGGCGTCGGCGGTTGCCCCGCCGAGCAGCGACTCGGTGGCCGAGACGATGCGCAGCTGGCCCCGGCGCAGGGCCGATCCAGGCCGTACCGCGCGGTCGTGCAGCTCACCGGCGAGCTCGTCCGGGCTCACCGAGTCGGTCCAGCAGACCACCTTCTGCCCGGCCCGCAGCCCGCGACGAACGAAGGCCGCCACCAGGTCCAGTCGCTCCTCCTGGTCGGAGAAGGTGAGACAGGCATGGTCGCCAGCGCCGAGCGTGCCAACCGCAGCCGTGTCCGCCATCGTCGATCCGCCTTGTCCGTCTTAGGGAGGATGCCCGCCACCTTATGCGTTGCCCCCGGTCGCACCCGGACACGCCCTCCGTTGAGCCGTCGATTTGAACGTCCGCCGTGCGATGCCCGTACCACCGGTGGTAGAGCGGACAGCACCGGATCTGGGGGCCCACGTGATCATCGGAGAAGGCCCGGTTAGTGGTCGCCTCGCGGATCGGTCCGGCCGGTCCGGGAACTCCCGGCACCCTGCCCGGCGAACCGCGACGTCCGGCCGACGCGCCGACTCCCGTGGCGGAACATCTCGTCGGTCACTGCTCGGCTTCGGCCTGTCCGGCCTGCTCGCCGCAGGTGGCCTCGGCTATGGGTGGCGGGCTGCCGCCGGTTTGCCGGTGACCGGCGGTCGGGTGGCCGCTGGCGGGCCGGGTACGGTAGTGGCCGTGCCGACCTCTGCGGTGCCGACCCCGGACGTCGTGGTGGAGCAGCGCCGCCGGGCGGCGCTGGCGGCCCGACAGGTACGCGAGTACGCCGCCGGCCTGCCCGGCCAGTTCAGCTTCGCGGCTGTCGAGCGCGGCACCGGGGCCGGGTTCCGTACCGGTGACGAGCTCCAGTTTCAGACGGCGAGCATCGTCAAGGTGGAGATTCTCACTGCCCTGCTGCTGGACCGGGGCGGGATCCCGTTGACCGCCGTGCAACGCGACCGGGCCGAGGCCATGATCACAGCCAGTGACAACGCGGCGGCCAGTGAACTCTTCGCCGCCATCGGCGGCGTCTCCGGACTGGACCGGGTCAACACCGAGCTGGGCCTGACCCGGACCCGACCGAGGTCGGCCTGGGGAACGACTGTCACCACCTCAGCCGACCAGGTCCGGCTGCTTCGAGTGCTGGTCGACGAGGAGAGCCCGCTGCGACCGGCGGAGCGGGGCCTGGTGCTGGACCTGATGCGTCGGGTGGTCGATGGACAGCGGTGGGGGGTGCCGGTCGGTGCCGGTACGACCGGCTCCCGTACCTGGGTGAAGAACGGCTGGGACACCGTCGACGATCATGACGGACGCTGGCTGGTCAACAGCATCGGGCGGATCGTCGAGGACGACCACGACTGGCTGGTGGCGGTGCTGTCCGACCACCACGACTCGCTGGATGCCGGCATCGCGGCGGTGGAACAGGCGGTGCGAATCGCCTTCGACACGTGGCGACGGCCGGCCCCGGCCGGCTAGCCCCCGGCTGGCCGGCACCTGTCCGTCGGGTCAGGCCGGGCCGAACACCCGGTCGCAGGCCTCGCGCAGGTCGACCTGCGCGGCCGAGATCGTCAGGTTCCCCTCGATCGGCTCCTGGTCGGCGGCGGCCCGGGCGGCGTCCACCAGGTCCTTTCCACGGGCGGCCAGCGTGGCGTCGGTCGACGCCTGTGCCTGCCGGCCGATCTCCCGATTGACGTCGTGGTCGAGCTCGGCCGCGCTGATCTCACGTAGGTCCTGGCACGCCTGCCAGCCTTCGGTGTCGGCCGGTGGGGTCTGCGACGTGCTCTCGTCGATTGTCGGCGTCGGCGTCGCCTGCGACTGCTCGCCCCTGGTCAGCGCGCCGATCCCGATGACCAGGACGGCCAGCAGGACCGGCGCGGTGATCCACAGCCAGACGGGCCGGCGGCGGGAGCGGCGGGAGGGGGAGAATCCGGAGTGGTCAGCAGAGGTGCGGTAGGGGTGGCTCACGGTAGTGCCTCTCAGGTCCGACTGGGCGGGCGGAGCTCCGACTGGAGAGGGAAGCGGTGGCTTACGGCATAGCGGACATCAACGCCTGTGCCATCATATATTCATACACGTTGCCTTCATGTGCTGCCCCATAGTAAGCTTTTCGCTGCGGAAGGCAACCCGTCTATCGCCCCAGGTCGTCCGGACGGACAGGGGTGGTCGTAAGCATCCGGAAACCCGGGCCTGTCACACTGGGTCGGTGTATGACGTCGACGTGCTCGTGATCGGATCCGGCCCCAGTGGACAGAAGGCGGCGATCGCCGCGGCGAAGCTCGACCGGAGCATCATGGTCGTCGAGCGCGCGCACATGCTCGGCGGCGTGTGCATCAACACCGGCACCATCCCCTCCAAGACCCTGCGCGAGGCCGTCCTCTACCTGACCGGCCTCAACCAGCGCGAGGTCTACGGTCAGAGCTACCGGGTCAAGGATCACATCACGGTCAGTGACCTAACTGCCCGGACCCAGCACGTGATCGGGCGCGAAATCGACGTGACCCGCAGCCAGTTGACCCGCAACCGGGTACGGATCATGACCGGCACGGCACGGTTCGATGACGCGCACACCGTGGTGGTGACCGATGCGACCGGCCACGGAAACAAGGTCACCGCCGAGAAGATCGTGATCGCGGCCGGTACCCGCCCGGCCCGCCCGGCCAGCGTCGACTTCGACGAGCGGACCATCATCGACTCGGACGGCATCATCAACCTCGAACAGGTGCCGCAGTCGATGCTGGTGATCGGAGCCGGGGTGATCGGCATCGAGTACGCCTCGATGTTCGCCGCGCTCGGCACCGAGGTCACCGTGGTGGAGCGGCGGGACCGGATGCTCGAATTCTGCGACCTGGAAATCGTCGAAGCGCTCAAGTATCACCTGCGTGACCTCGCTGTCACCTTCCGTTTCGGCGAGGAGGTGGCGTCGGTGCAGCGCCACCAGCGCGGGGCGGTCGCGGTGCTGGAGAGCGGCAAGCGGATCGCCGCCGACACCGTGATGTACTCCGCCGGGCGCCAGGGCGTTGCGGGTGACCTTGATCTGGAGCGGGCCGGCCTGACCGCCGACGCCCGGGGCCGGATTCAGGTCAACGAGAACTTCCAGACCACGGCCGGGCACATCTACGCGGTCGGAGACATCATCGGTTTTCCCGCCCTGGCCTCCACCTCGATGGAGCAGGGCCGGCTCGCCGCCCACCACGCCTGCGGTGAACCAGCCCGTGGCATGCCACAGCTACAACCGATCGGCATCTACACGATCCCGGAGATCAGCTTCATCGGCAGCACCGAGGACCAGCTCACCGACAACCGGGTGCCCTTCGAGGTGGGGGTCGCCCGCTACCGGGAGCTCGCCCGCGGGCAGATCGTCGGCGACTCGTACGGGATGCTCAAGCTACTGGTCGCCCCGGACAGCCGGCAACTGCTCGGCGTGCACATCTTCGGCACCGGGGCCACCGAACTGGTGCACATCGGGCAGGCGGTGATGGGCTGCAACGGTACCGTCGACTACTTCGTCGACGCCGTGTTCAACTATCCGACCCTTGCCGAGGCGTACAAGGTCGCCGCGCTGGACGCGATGAACAAGATGCGGCACCTCGCCCAGCTGCACGACTGACCGTCAGCTGTCCATCCGACGGGACCGGAGGGTCAGTCGGGTCCAGCCGGTGCCGCCTGACGGCGGTGCACCGCGACCGCGGCGAGCAGTACACAGCCGGTCATCGGCACCACCAGCGGGACCAGCTGCCAGGTGACCAGGACCAGACCGGTGAGGGCGAGCGTCAGCAGCACCGTACCGCCCGGGTCGGTCCGCAGCGTGCGCGCCGCGGCGCGCAGCAGCGCCGGCCAGGCTGCGCCCGGGTGCCAGCCAGCGGCGGCCCGCAACAGTAGGGCGCCCAGGCCGACCGCGGTGAGCAGGCAGGCCGCCGCGACCAGCTCACCGACGGGCAACTGGCCGGTGCGTACCACCGCCGCGTCGAAGTACAGCAGCAGCCCGGCCCCGACCGCCGCGAGCGACCATGGCCAGCTGCCGGGCAGCGCGGCCCTCAACCGTACGCCGAAGGCACCGAGCCGGGTGCTGCCGGTGTCGTCGATGTACGCCCGCAGCTGCGTGCACCCGGCGGCCAGCGCGGCCAGCAGCGTGACCAGCGGCAGCAAGCTGACCAGCACCAGCACTCCGACCAGCAGGGTCTCACCGAACAACGCGAAGCGGGCGTTACGCACACCGGCTCCGGCGGCGGTGGCGAGGTCGTCGCGGCCGGTGGCGCTCACCCCTTCAACCCCGAGGTGGCGACCCCGTCGACCAGCAGACGCTGGAAGAACAGGAAGAACCCGATGACCGGCAGCAGCGCGAGCATCGACATGGCCATCAACGCACCGTAGTCGGACAGCGTGGTCTGATCGATGTAGAGCTGCAGCGCCAACGGCAACGGGTACTTGTCGGGGGTGCTGAGGTAGATGAGCGGGGCGAGGAAGTCGTTCCAGGTCCAGATGAAGGTGAAGATGGCCGTGGTGACCATTGCCGGCCGGGACAACGGCAGCACCACGTGCCAGAAGATGCCCCACGGCCCAGCGCCGTCGATCCGGGCCGACTCGTCCAGTTCATGCGGGATGCCGCGCATGAACTGGACCATCAAGAAGACGAAGAACGCCTCGGCGGCGAGGAACTTGCCGGCCAGCAGCGGCACGTAGGTGTCGACCAGAGCGAGTTTCTGGAAGACCGCGTACTGCGGGACGATCAGCACGTGGAACGGCAGCAGCAGGGTCGAGATCATCAGTACGAACAGGACGGTACGGCCATGGAACCGTAGCCGGGCGAAGGCGTAGCCGGCCAGGGCCGACGACGCCACCGTCCCGACCACGGCGAGCACCGCCAGCACCGCCGAGTTCCAGAAGAACCGCAGCACGCTGATACCGGCCATGCCCTCGGCCGCCCGCTGGTAGTTGCCCAGCGTCGGCTCCTGGGGAAACAGTTCCAGGCTGCCGACGATCGACCCGGACGGTTTGAACGAGGCGGAGACGACCCAGACTACCGGGTAGAGGATCACCGCCAGCAGCGCCACCGCCGCCAGATGCCAGCCGACGCTGCCGAGGCGACGCCGCCGGGTGGCGGCACCCGCCGCCCGAGACGCGGGGGTCATCGGTCGTCTCCCGAATAGTGGACCCAGCCACGGGCGGTTCGGAACAGCATCGCGGTCACCAGCCCCACGCCGAGCAGTAGCATCCAAGCCATCGCCGAGGCGTAGCCCATCCGGAAGTCGGTGAAGCCCCGGTCATAGAGGTAGACCGTGTAGAACAGGGTCGAGCCGGCAGGGCTGCCGTTGCGGCCGCCGATGACGTACGCCGAGGTGAAGATCTGGAACGAGTTGATTGTCTCCAGCAGCAGGTTGAAGAACAGCACCGGTGAGATCATCGGCAGGGTCACCGACCAGAATCGACGCGCCCGGCCGGCGCCGTCCACCTCGGCCGCCTCGTACAGCTCGGCCGGCACCTGCTTGAGCCCGGCGAGGAAAATCACCATAGGCGCGCCGAACTGCCAGGCCGCCAGCAGCACCAGCATGAGCAGCGAGAAGTCGGGATTGCCGACCCACCCGCCGCTGCCCAGACCGACCGAGCTCAGCAGTCGGTCGACCACCGCGTCGTCGCTGAACAGCGCCTTCCAGACGATGGCGACGCTGACGCTGGCGCCGATCAACGACGGCCCGTAGAACGCCGCCCGGTAGAAGCCCTGGCCGCGGCGGCGCTGGTTGAGCAGCATCGCCACCGCCAGCGCCGCGGCGAGCTTCAACGGTACGGCGAGCAGCACGTACCCAGCGGTGACCCGGACCGACTGCAGCCACCGGTCGTCGTCGAAGAGCCGGCGGTAGTTGTCCAGCCCGACCCATCCCGGCGTGGTGAACAGGTTGTAGTCGGTGAACGACAGGTACAGCGAGGCCGCCATCGGGCCGACCGTCAGCAGCAGCATGCCGACGATCCAGGGGGACAGGAACAGGTAACCGGCCACCGGGTCGCCGTCGCGGCGACCCGATGGCGGCGTCGCCGGTCTACGGCGGCCGGCTGCCGCGGGCCGGGCGGAGCCGACGGTGGAGCTTGTCATCGGAACCCTCGGGCTGGTCACCGCGTACGGATCAGGGCTCGAGGATTTCCTCGGCTTCGGCGAAGAGCTGGTCGGCCGCCTCTGCCACGCCGATCCGCCCGTAGTGCAGTTCCTCGCTGATCCGGATGAACGCTGCCTCGATGCTGCCGGCACCGCGCGGAGGCGCCGGTGGTGCCTGGGTGAGCTGATCGGCGATGGTCTCCTCGTAGGCGGCCACAGCAGCCAGCGGCCCGTCGAGTTCGGCCGCGTCCCGCTGGGCGTTGGTGGCTGGCAGGCCACGGTTGCCGCCGAAGATCCGACCCACCTCCGGGTCGTTGATCATGAAGGAGATCAGTCTGGCAGCCGCTGCCGGGTGCTCGGTGCCGGCCGACGTGCTCAGCAGCATCGCCGGTTTGAGGTACTGCCCGAGCTGTCCCGGGTTGTTGCTGGGCACCGGGCCCAGCCTGATTTCGGTGTCGGTCTCGCCAGCGTACCGGGTGAGGAAGTTGTCCCAGCTGAGGTCGGAGGCGGCCAGGTCGTCGACCCACAGGGAGGCCGGTTTGATCTGGACGGCGGTCTCCACCGGCAGGACCACGTCCTGCTCGATCAGGTCCATGCCCTGCTGCCAGAACCGCGCCAGCCGTTCCTTGCTGAAGCCGAGGCGGCCGTCCTCGGTGAACAACGCCCCGCCCTCCTGACGCAGCTGCGCCTCAAGGTTGTAGATTACCCCGGTGTAGTTGCCGCCGCCGTAGGTGCCGGTCTCGGCCTTGATGGTGGCCATCGCGGAGTGGTAGTCCTCCCAGGTCCAGCCGATCACCGGCGTGGGCACCCCGGCCTGCTCGAACAGCGCCGGGTTGTAGAACATGCTCCAGGTGTTGCCGCCGACCGGGACCGCGTACAGCGTGTCGTCGACCGCGCCGGCGCCGTCGAATCCGGCCAGCAGGTCGTCGAGGACGAGGTCGGTGCCGACGTGCTCGTCGAGACCGCCAAGCACTCCCCGGTCGGCGTACTCGCGCAGGTAGGAGAAGTCCATCTGCAGGACGTCCGGCATGTTGCCGCCGGCGGTCTCGGTGGTCAGCTTCTGCCAGTACGCCTCGTATTCCTGGAAGCTCGGCGTCACGGTGATGCCCGGGTTCTGCTCCTCGAACAGGTCGATCGCCTGCTGCATCAGGTCGGCCCGCTCGGCGTTGCCCCACCAGGAGTAGCGCAGCGCGACCTCGCCCGACTCGGTGTCGGCACCGCAGGCGACGGTGCCGGTGGCGACCAGCGAGAGGGCAGCAGCGATGGCCAGCGACTTGGTGAATCGTTTCAATCTTGCCATCAGAAACCTCCGGATCTGAGCCGACCACCAGGTGCGTAACGATGTGTTTGGGGGCCAGAGGAAGCGCTTGTGAACGTAGGTTAGGAGTCAGTTACATGTGCGTCAATGGCTGACTTGAACGTTACAACTCCGCGGCATGCCCGCCGACCCGAGCCGGGCCGGGGCAGCACACCGGCCGCCCTGGTCGTACCATCGCGACATGGCAGAGATGGTCACCCTGCGGCTGAGCCCGCAGACCCTGGCCAGGGCGCGGGCCGCTGCCGAACGGGACGGGATGACGCTCTCCGACTGGATCGACCGGGCCGCCCGCCGGGAAGCACGCCGCGACGCCGCCCGGGCACACGAGGAGTGGCTGGCCGCCAACCCGGAGGTCCGCGACGAACTGGACGGCTTTGACGAACTCGCCGACACGCTGGAGTCCGGCTGGTCCGACCTGTCTGACGCGGCGTGAACCGCGGCGAGATCTGGACCGTCGGCGAGCGCTCCGATCTGCGCTACCGGGTGGTGGTGCTGTCCGGCGACACGCACAACGAGCGACCCAGGGCCGCCCCGTACTGCGCGCCAATCGTCCGCCAGCGCGGCGCCACCAGCCTGCCGCCGTTCGTGGTGCCGCTGGCCGAGACCGACCCGCTGTCCGGAGTCGTCGTGGTCAACCGGATGCGCCGCATCTCCGGCCGCTCCGGGGCGGAACGGGTCGGCATGGTGACCGGTGCCAGCATGGCCCGACTGGAAGAGGCGATGCGGGACCTGTTCGACCTCTGACAGGTGCGCGCGGCCCGGCACCTCGGACGAGTGCAATCCCCGCCGACGCTGGCGGAAGCGCCCGGCCAGGTGGTACGACGGTCCGATGGGTATCGTGTCGCCCGGTTTCCAGGGCCGTCCACGTCCTCCCGGCGCTGCCACCCTGCCGCCGGGACAGTATCTGACCGACGACTTCCCGGTGCTGTCCGCCGGCCCGACCCCGCGCATCGACGTCGCCGGCTGGCAGTTCGTGGTCACCACCGAGGACGGCACCGAGCAGCGGTGGAGCTGGCCGGAGCTGCTCGACCTGCCCAGTGAGGACGTCACCGTCGACCTGCACTGCGTGACCAAGTGGTCCAAGCTCGGCACCCGCTGGCACGGCGTCTCCCTCGACACCCTGCTGGCCGACATCGACACCAGCGCCGACTACGCCCTCGTTCACTCGTACGGCGGATACACCACCAACCTGCCACTGGCCGGCCTGCTTCACGGGCAGGCATGGATCGCCTACCGCTACGACGGCGCCGACCTGAGCCCGGAGCACGGCGGCCCGGCCCGGCTGCTGGTGCCGCACCTCTATCTGTGGAAGTCGGCCAAATGGGTGCACGGCATCCGGCTGCTGACCGACGATGAACCCGGCTTCTGGGAGACCGCCGGCTACCACGATTACGGTGACCCATGGCGCGAGCAGCGGTACCAGGGCGACTGAGCTGGCGGGTGGCCCGCCTCGCCGCCGTCCGGGACGAGACGACGACCGCCCGTACCCTGCTGCTCGACGTGCCGGACTGGCCCGGACACCTGCCCGGCCAGCACGTCGACGTGCGGCTCACCGCCGCCGACGGTTACCAGGCACAGCGCAGCTACTCGATCGCCAACGCGGCCGACGGCGACCGGGTCGAGCTGACCGTGCAGCGGGTGTCCGACGGCGAGGTCTCCGGCTACCTGGCCGGCCCGTACGCCGTCGGTGACCCGGTGGAGATTCGCGGACCGGTCGGCGGCTGGTTCGTGTGGCGACCGGACACGACCGATCCGGTGCTGTTGATCGCCGGCGGCTCCGGCATCGTGCCGCTGATGGCGATGATCCGCGCCCGACGGGCCGCCAGCAGCCGGGTACCGTTCCGGCTCATCTACTCGGTGCGTACCCCGGCCGACGTCTACTACGCCGACGAGCTGCGCCGCCGCGCCCGCGACGACGCCGGTCTCGACGTCAGCTACGTCTACACCCGGCAGGCGCCCGAGGGCCGGCCCGGCCAGGTCGGCCGGATCGGAATCTCCCGGGTCAACACCGACGGTTGGCCGGCCATGCTCGAACCGGCCTGCTATGTCTGCGGGCCGACCGGCTTCGTGGAGACGGTCGCCGACATCCTGATCGCCCTCGGGCACGACCCCCGCCGCGTCCGCACCGAACGATTCGGACCCACCGGAGGTTGACATGACCGACCAGCCCGTGACGTCGGTGCTGCCCGACGGACGTCACCTGATCGACGAGCACCACCTACCCGATGAGCACCACCTGGACGGTAACGCGCTGGCCGGTCCGCTGGGCGAGATATTCGCGGTGGACGTCACCACCGCGATCGGCCGCTGCGCCAACTGCGGGCGGGCCGGGCCGCTTGCCGCTCTGATGGTCTACTCCGACGCGCCCGGCCTGGTCGCCCGCTGCCCGCACTGCACCGGGGTGCTGCTGCGGCTGGTACGCGGCCCGGTCGACGTCTGGCTCGACCTGCACGGCGCGCTGAGCCTACGGATCACCGTACCGGCAGGTTGAGCCTTCCCGGCTCCGCCGTGCCGACCGGGCCGCCCGGCACGGCGGAGCCGGATCACCTCAGCCAGTGCGCCACGTCGTGCGCCAGCAACTGCTCCAACGCCGGCAGGTCGCCCTGCTGAGCGGCAGCGAAGAACCGTCGGGCAAGCTCGTCGCGTTGCCGCCGGCTGGCGTGATAGCGCGGTCGGCGCGCGCGAATCTTCTCGCGCGCCCGGGCGACCAGATGCCGGGTGCCGTCCACGTCGGCACCGACGATCTCGGCGACCTGCGGGTACGGGTAGTCGAACACCTCGCGCAGCAGGAACGCGGCGCGCTGCTGCGCTGACAGGCTTTTCCAGCAGGACGAGAAAGGCCAGCGACAGCGAATCGGCGATCTCCGCCTGCTCGGCCGGTGTGGGGTCGGTGACCAGTGGCTCGGGCAGCCACTCGCCGACGTAGCGTTCCCTACGGGACCGGGCCGAGCGGAGCTGGTCGATGGCCAGCCGGGGGTGGCCAGCGGTCGGGCGACAGGTCCGAGAGCACCTCGTAAGCCGTGCCGATCGCCTGTTCTGCCTCCTGCGCCTGGCCGAGCTTCGCGTGCGCGCGTGCCTCGCCGTTGACGGCGAGGCGGACCGCCTGTGCTCCGCGGCTGGCGAACCGGCGGCCGTCCACGGCGTAGGCGAGCGCCTTGCGGTACTGCCCGTCGTAGAACTCGGCGAAGCTCTGTGTGCCCCGTACCCATGCTTTGAGTTCCCGGTCCTCCGCGTAGTCGGCGAGCTGGAACGCCTCGATCCCGTAGGCCCGCGCGGAGCTGAACCGGCCGAGATTGACCGACATGTAGCTGAGCAGCCCGGAGAGCTGCCCGGCGATGGTGAGCAGCCGGGCGCTGTAGCTGGGCTGCATCCGCAGCGGGATGAGGCTCTGCACCCAGCGTCGTTGCCGCACCACGTCGGCGGCCAGCGTGAGTGGCCCTTCCTCCTCGTAGCGGGCGACGACATCCGAAACGTAGAGATTCAGAGTGTCCAGCAGCGCGTGGTTGACGCTCGCGTCGTTGTTCTCGCGGATCCGGGCCAGGATGACCGAGGGCTGCTCGACCAGCCCTTTGGCGCTACCTACGCTCGGGAAAGCGGGCACAACCCTCCGGTTGCCGGAGACGGCACTGATCTCCGATCCGACAACAGCAGCATCCTGCCGTACCGTTGTGCGAGGGTTGCGGAATCCGAGTTCGTCGTTGGTGTCGACATTGAGGACGATGCGCAGGGCCGTGCGGTAGTCCTCGGCGGGGAAGCGGATCTTGCCGTTTTCGAGTTTGCCCAGGTAGTTGGCGGTGAAGGCGCTGTGCGCCGCCTGGCCGGGGTCGGGGTAGAGGATCTTGTTGACGGCGTCGGCGAGTTGCCGGCGGGTCAGGCCCAGGCGTTCGCGTGCTGCGGTGAGCGGATGGTTCTGCATGACACCCCCGAAGTGTGGCGCACGATCGATGCGTGGTGGCGCGAACTGCCTGTGGCGGTGATCGATTTTGGACAGTATCCACCCGGTGAATGCCGCCTTCAACCATCTGCGTCGAACAATTCCTGACCCTGTCGGGGATTACGTCAACGAGGAAATGTCAAGAGGGAAGGCAGGGGATGGTTCCGGCAACGGGAAGCATCCCTTCCAGTAGCGGGTGTGCTGAACTGCCCCGAGGCCAGGTGTACGTACCGACGTGCAGCGCATCAGAGTGGTTCGCCGGGGATGGCGCTGTAGTCCTTGCGGATCTGCTCGACCACCGGCGTCATGTCAGACCATCGGATGGCGTCGATCGCGGTGACAGCCCGGACTCCAACCGTGGCGTTGGTGGCGAACGCTGCGGTGTAGCGGTCCAGCTCCGCCACGTTGACGCGGCGCTCATGCCCTGGGCGCTCCTGACGGATCAACGCCATCGTGACTCCCGGCAACACCGGTGCCTGCGGCCACACGATGTCGTCCCCTTCGATCAGGCCGATGTTCCAGGTCGCCCCTTCGGAGATGAAACCCTCCCTGTCCACGAACAGCACGTCATCGAAGCCAGCGAGTTGGGCCTGTCGGCGATGGAACACCGTCGCGAACAGGCCGAGGTGCTTGACTCCTGGTAAGTCCCGCTCGTAGCAGCGAGTGGTGAGCACCAGCGGTTGTGGTGGGACCGACGACACCGCTCGCGTCGTGACGAGCACCTGCGGGCTTGATGCGCCGGCGGGATGCCCCAGGTCGAGATCTGGGTCGAACACCGTTACCCTGGCGACGGTCGACTCGGCGGAACCCACCACGTGACGGACATAGCAGCGAACCTCGTGCTGATCGAGTTCCGTGCCGAAGAGTGCACGGCAGTCCCTTGTCAGCCGATCGAGGTGAAGCGCGAGTCCGCGCACCCGGCCGGCGTCCACTCGCATCGACGTGAAGTGACCGTAGTTGGTGAGACCCAGGATCTTCAGATGATTCAGATCGACGGGCTGCCCGTTCAGAAGCATGATGCCAGTCTCCGATCAGCGGGCCGGTAGGGCGGACGCGCGCAGCGCCTCGGCCAGCCACTCGAACGGGAACCGTTCCGGCTCCCCGCCGTTAACGGTGGTGACCAGCGCCAGGTACCGGTCCAACAGACCGGGCGGGTCCGGCGGTGTGCGGTCCCACTCCGCACCTTCCATCATGTGGTCGGCCGTCTGGAGCCGGAACTCGAGGGTGTCCGGCATCCCTGGGCTGTCCGGTGTCGCGAAGACGCCGGTCAGCCAGCCCATCCACCGGTCGGCGATCTCCCGCCCCTGCGGCGAGTCCGGTGGCACCTGGTCCCGCGCCGCGTCCATCGCCGCCTGGCCGATCGGCGTAGCCGCTTCCATGCTGCCCAGCATCGGTGACGAGGTCATCAGCGGTCCGGCTCCGGTGGTGCACACCTCGTGCAGCTCGCGGCGCACCGCCTGGCGGATCCCGGGGTCGCGGACCAGCTCCGCCAGCTCGATCCACGCCTCCAGCTGGGCTGTGGTGGGGTGGTCGGGCAGTTTCGGGTGGGCCGCCCGCCACCACTTGAGCATCTGCGCCGGCGGCTCCCAACCGGTGGAGATCTCAGTCCAGAACTCGTCGATCAGCCGGTCACGTTCGTCGTCCGACATTCCGGCGAGTTTGTGCATCAGCGTCACCTGTTCGGCGGTGGAGTCCTGTCGAAGGATGGTCGACAGCACCGCGCGGCGGCTGCGCAGCCGTGCCTCCTGCCGGGTCAGCAGAGCCAGGTGGGTGGCGGCCAGCTCGCGCAGCGTCGCCTCGCCGGCCAGCACCCGCCGGATCTCGTCCAGCCCGGCGTCGAGTTCCCGTAGCGTCCGGACCAGTTCCAGCCGGGCGATCGCCGACACGTCGTACAGCCGGTGGCCGGCCGGCGTACTGGCGGCCGGCGTGACGACACCGGCGTCCGCGTAGTACCGGACGGCGCTGACGCTCAGACCGGTGCGTCGGGCGACATCCCCGATGGGGTACAGCTCGTTCATGTCCACGGCGCCCACTATGCGATCTCAAGCGGCTTGAGATGCAAGCTTCGTCGGGTCGCGCCCGCAGCGGTACGCCAGATTCGCTACACCGACTCCTGTGGCACGGAACCGATCGGTTTGACCATCTGCTGGGCAGTGACGGTGAATCCGGTCGACTCGTACAGCCGACGGGCCACCAGGTTGTCCCCGAAGACGTTCAACCCGAGCCGGGTGACTCCGCGCGTGGCCAGCACCGGCTCGACAGCCGCCAGGATGGCCCCTCCGTACCCGTTGCCGCGGTGGGCGGCGTCCACCTCGATGTTGTAGATCCAGGCCGGCCGCTCCGGTTCGGCAGAGTCCGGTAGCCCGACCCAGATCCAGCCGACCGGACGCGCGTCGTCGGCATCCGCCGGCCGCGCCACCAGGAACAGCATCCGCTCGGTGGCCAGCCCGTCGGGCAGTAACTCGGCGTGCTGGCGGCGGGACTCGGTCAGCGCCGTCGCGGTGGTGGCGCGCCCGGACCGCAGCAGGCTGCCGGCATAGCCCGCCACCAGCGCGGGAATGCGTACGTCGTACTCGGCCTGGGTCATCGGGTGCAGCGCCACGGCGCGCTGATCTGACGTCGTCACCGGCCTATCGTGGCCTACCTGGTCGTGGCCAGTCACGTCAATTGCGCGACGGTCGTTGGCGGGCAGCACACGATCGTGGACGGGACCAGGCGGCACCGCGCCAGTACACTGCGGCTGTGGCGACCGAGGCGGACCGTGATGCCGGGCAGGACGTGCCGCACCGCCTCGATCATGTACCGAAGCCCGAGTTCGCTTTTCCCGGTCCGCTGCGCGACCGGCTGGTCGCGGCGATCCTCACCGGCGAGAAGACGGCCACGTCCGGGCTGCTGCGCGAGTACGAGCACGACAACGAGCCGCTGCCGGTCGCGGGGGACCGGTCGGTGCTGGTGGATTCGGCGGACCGGCCCTGCGCGGTACTGGAGACCACCGGGGTACGGGTGGTTTCACTGGCGGAGGTGGACCTCGCCCACGCCGTCGACGAAGGCGAAGGGTTCGTTGACGTCGCCGGGTGGCGCCGCGCCCACGTCGACTTCTGGCAGTCGACGCCGATGCGGGCTGCCCTCGGTGACGAGACGTTCACCGTAGACGACCGGACGATGGTGGTGGCCGAACGGTTCCGTGTCGTGCAGCGGATCTGGCGGTCCGACGAGGTGGCCCTCGCCTACGCCGCCGAGAGTCGGGCGGCGGTCGACGCGTTACGGGCCGTACCGGAGGCGGACTTCGACCGCCCGACCAGATGCGGCCCGTGGACGGCCAAGGAACTGCTTGCACACACCGTGATCGCACTGTCCCGTACCGTCAAAATGCTCGACGACGGCGCACCCGCCGCCGGTCCGGACGGTTCGGTGGACGCAGTCGGCTACTACGCGCCCGACGCCCGGTTCCGTCCCGACGCGGACGGCGGGCGGATCGCCGACGCACAGCGGTGGGCGGCGGCCCGGACGGCCACCGCCGCTGTCGACGAACTGGCGGCGCGGGCAGCGACCGCCGCCGCTCGGGTCACTACGCAGCCGCCGGACCGAATGGTCGTCACCCGGCATGGTGACCTGATGACGTTGACCGACTTCCAGGCCACCCGGGTCGTCGAGCTCGCCGTCCACGGTGTCGACCTGGCCGACGGCCTCGGCATAGCGCCGTGGCTGACCGCCCCGGCGGCGGATCTGGTGGTGGCGCTGTCGGCGGGCACCACACTGGCACCGCTGCGGGCGGCGCGTGGATGGGACCGGCCGACGTTGGTACGCGCGGTCACCGGGCGAGTCGAGTCAGGTGACGTGGACCCGGCTGAACTGCACCCGCAAGGAGTGCGCTCCCCGTTTTTCGGTGGCACGCACAGTCCCACTGTGGTTGGCGAAGAGTAGCGGGACCGACCTGCCCTCGAAGCGCCTTGCGACTGCCCGTAGGTTGACAGCGACAAGGCCACAACGAGACCCTTTCGCGATTCTGACTTTTGGTGCTGGAGGTTTGCCGTGGACTGGTCCCTCGGAAACATACTGATTCTGCTGGTCGTAGTGTTGCTCGGTGCAGTCGCGGGGTGGCTCGTGATGAGCCGCCGGTCCGCCGCCGGCAAGGACGCCTCGGTGAAGCCTGAGGCGGCTGCCGCAGTCGAGCCACCGACCACTACCTCGGAGGAGCCGTCGGCGGCCGACCCGGTCAAGACCGGGCCCACCACCGAGGCTCCCGCCGAGCCCACCGCCGAGCCCGCTGCGGATGCCACGGCCGAGCCGGTCAGTGTCGAACCGGTCAGTGCTGAGCCGGCCACTACCGCCGATGCGGCCAGCCCTGAGCAGGCGCCGGTCGTCGACCCGCCCGCCGCCGAGCCGGTCGCTGCCGTCGACCCGCCCGCCGCCGAGCCGGTCGCTGCCGTTGAGCCGCCTGCCGTTGAGCCGCCTGCCGTTGAGCCGCCTGCCGTTGAGCCGCCCGCCGTTGAGCCGCCCGCCGCCGCCGAGGCTGAGGCTGAGCCGGCGGACGACTTCCGGCGCATCGAGGGCATCGGGCCGAAGATGGCCGCCGCCCTGCAGTCTGCCGGGATCCGTACGTACGAGCAGTTGGGCGCGACCGACGAGGCGGCGCTGCGCGCGGCGGTCCGCGCCGCCGGGGTACGGGCCACTGCCAGCCTGCCGACCTGGCCGGCCAAGGCCCGAGAGTTGGCGGCGGCGCGCTCCGCAAGCTGACCGGAAGGTCAAGCCGCCACAGTGGACCGATTGTCGGGTGACCTAGGTCCCGGCGATCGGGGACGTACGGCGGCAGCGACCGATCGCCGTGCCGGGTGACGATGAGGTCGAGCACCGGCGGCAGGGTGCCGCCGGTGCTCGACCGAACGAGGTGATCGGCACGACCGCAGTCGTCCAGGTGCACCCGAAGCCGGCGGCGCCGGCCGAGACAGAGGCCGCGATCGACGCTCTCGTCTCGGCGGCGTCGAAGGCACTCGACGACTACGCCGAATTCGACCAGGAACGGATCGACACGATCGTCGGCAAGGCGTCGGTCGTCGCGCTCGGCCGACGCAGCGACTTGGCCCGGCTGGCGGTCCAGGAGACCGGCTGCGGCGTGTTCGAGGACAAAGCTCGCCGAGGAGTTCGGCCGGCGGGTCAAGGTGGTACGGATCATCTGGAACGCGCCGGCCTCGCAGGGCGCGATCGGTGACATGTACAACGCGATCGCGCCGTCGTTGACGCTGGGCTGCGGCGGCTACGGGCGGAAGCGCCCGGAAAGACGATCCGTATCGGCGAGGCGTCGGCCGGGTGGTACGGCACCGGCTGGGAGCGGTAGACGAAGGCCGGTCTGTGTCGTCGGGGCGGAACACCGCGCATCACGGCGGTCAGGACGTCGGGACGGACTTTCCCCAGCGGGGGGCGGCGAACCGCAGCCCGGCGAGCCGGTCCGGCGGTGCGGCTAGGCCCGGCCCGCCGGCCGCGATCCACTTGACGACACTTGACAGTGACGTCTCGTCGAGCACCCCGCCGAGCCACACCGGACGAGCGCCCAGCCGGTGGGCCAACACTGCCGGCTGCACGATTACCACGTTGGACCGGTCACAGGCGTTGAGGCAGTCCGACACCCGTACCGGCGAGGCGGCACGCAGTTCGTCGAGCTGCCGGTCGTGGTCGACGTCCGGGTGTTTGCGGCGGGTGCCGCAACAGCAGCCTCGGCATACGGTCACCCGGACGAGGCGCCCGGGCTCCGGGCCTGCCGCGCCGTCGTCAGCCGTCACGCGACGTCGGCGAGCGTGGACCGCCGACCACCGGTCCGGGCCGGGGTGAGCAGCAGTCCGAACACCACCCCGAGGACCGTCCACATGGTGGCGAGCTGCGCCAGCGAGGCGAGTCGGAATTCCCACAGCAGCGTCGCCGGGATGTCGGTGGGCACGTCGACTCCGGTGGCTGGCCAGAGCGCCAGGAGCAGGGCGTACCCGACGATGGCCAGCGCCGCCGCGACCACCGTCCGGTAGGGTGCCGGCCGCGCCCAGCCGGTCAGCCGCCGGTGGGTCAGCAGCGCCAGCCAGGTCACGGCGGCTGCGGCGATGATGAACGACAGGTACTGTCCGGTGCGCTGGTTGACGGTGTCCGGATCGCCGACGCCCGGCGGGTTGGCCGGGAAGCGGATCGCCGGTAGCAGCGCCACCACGACGAAGCCGAGCCCGGCGAGCAGCCCCACCCGGCGGAAGTCGTCGCGGCCGGGCAGCAGGTGCCGGGTCGCCGCGTAGACCACGGCGACGATCAACGCCAGGCACAGCGCCACCGCGACGGTGGCGACCAGCCCGCCGAGGACCTGCATGGCCCGACCGACCAACTCCTCGTCGTGGCTGTGTCCGGCCGTCCCGGTCGCAGCGCGGGCCTCCTCGACGACCAGCGCCGACTCGATCTGCGGTTCGACGATCAGCAGGGCCGCCACCGCGCCTGCCACGCCGGCGGCCGCACCGGCGAGCAGGCCGCGGCCCAGCACCGCGCCGAACGGGTAGGTGCTCATCGGAGCCGGCCGCCGCTCAGTGGCACGGTACGCCGAGGGCGTGCCGGCCGTCGTGGGTGAACTCGTGCACGAACTCGGCGGCACCGGCCAGCACCAGCCCGTTGTCCTGCGCGACCAGGTAGATGACGACCGCCGCGACGGCGGCCAGTAACCAACCGGCGAGCGGTACGCGGATGGCGGTGGTGGTGACCTCGCCGCCGACAGAAGGTGCAGTCATGCCAGGAAATCCTCTCGTCCATGCCTCGTGGCGATGCGGTGCATGCCACGGCCGGTCTCCTGGCTCCCGGATCGTCGCGGCCGTCCCGCCTTCCCGGACCGTCGTCGGCCCAGTGGCGTGGTGGAACGGACACTTCCCGGTCACAGTGGCGAGGACCACGCCGGAATCACACCGGCTTCCCGAACACCGTGGCCTGCGCAGCGTACCGCCGTGGTGACCGCTCGGGCAATGGCTGCGGCTCTGGCCGACACCGGGACCGGCGCCACATTGACGGTGGACCGCCGGTGGGGGAGCATGACCGGCACGAGCGGCGCGGAGGAACCCGGTGCGAATCCGGGGCGGTCCCGCCACTGTGACCGGTGAGTCGCGTCCCCCTGAGACAGCCACTGCCCCAACGGCGGGAAGGCTCGGGACGCGACGTCGATCCGGCAGCCAGGAGACTCCGGCCGCTCGCTGGTCCACCGGTACGCGGGCGTGGACACCCGCGGGAGGGATTCACCATGCACACCTGTCGGCCCCTGCCATGACGCCGTACCCGTTCACCGCCGTCGTCGGCCTGCCCGACCTGCGGCAGGCCCTGCTGCTCGCCGCAGTGCACCCCGGCATCGGCGGCGTGCTCATCCGGGGTGAGAAGGGCACCGCAAAGTCGACGATCGTCCGCGCGCTGGCCGGGCTGCTACCGGAGGTCGACCGGGTGCTCGGCTGCCGGTTCGGCTGCGATCCGGCAGCCCCGGACCAGACCTGCCCCGACGGGCCGCACACCGCGCCGGTGACCGCACGCCGCGGCCCGGCCGCTCTGGTCGAATTGCCGGTCGGCGCCACTGAGGACCGGGTGGTCGGCACCCTCGACATCCAGCGGGTACTCAGCGCCGGCGTGAAGGCGTACGATCCGGGGCTGCTCGCCGCCGCGCACCGGGGCCTGCTCTACGTCGACGAGGTCAACCTGTTGCCGGACCATCTGGTGGACCTGCTGCTGGACGCAGCGGCGATGGGCCGGGCCCACGTCGAACGCGACGGGGTGTCGGTCAGTCACGCCGCCCGGTTCCTGCTGGTCGGCACGATGAACCCGGAGGAGGGCGAGCCGCGTCCACAGTTGCTGGACCGCTTCGGGCTGATGGTGTCGGTGGCCGCACCTTCCGAGGTGGCCGACCGGGCCGAGGTGGTGCGCCGTCGGCTCGCGTACGAGACCGACCCGGTGGCGTTCGCGGACCGCTGGCGGTCCGCCGACAACCAGCTCGCACTGCGGGTACGCGATGCGCGGGCGGCCCTGCCCGCGGTCACGCTGCCCGATGCCGAGATCGACCGGATCGCCCGGATCTGCCTGGCGTACCAGGTGGACGGTATGCGGGCCGACATCGTGATGGCCCGCGCCGCCGTCGCGCTGGCCGCCTGGCGGGGCCAACCGGCGGTCACCGCCGCCGAGGTCGCCGAGGCAGCCCGGCTGGCGCTGCCGCACCGGCGGCGCCGTGACCCGCTCGACCCGCCCGGTGCCGACGAGCAGCGCCTCGACGAGGTGTTGCGTGACGAGTGCGGCGACGACGATCCCGATCCTCCGCCGCCGCAGGGTCCGCCACCACCGGAGGGCGGCCCGTCGCAGGGTCCGCCACCACCGGAGGGCGGCCCGTCGCCCGAGCCAGCGACGCTGGACGACAGCGGGCCGGCGGGCGGTGCCGAGCAGCCGGACGGCGTACCGCCGGGCGGTCCGGCTCCGGCGGCGGCCGGGCCCGCGTACCGGCCCCGGACACTGCGGCTACCCGGGCTCGGTGCGGGCGCGACGCCCGGCCGACGTTCGGCGGCCCACGCCGACCGGGGCCGGGTGGTCGGTGCCGGATCATTGACTGGACGGCCGTCGACGGTGCATCTACCAGCCACGGTGCGCGCCGCCGCATCCCGGGGTGCCCGCCAGATCACCCCCGCCGACCTGCGCCAGGCCCGCTACGTCGGCCAGGAGGCGAACCTGATTCTGTTCGTGGTCGACGCCTCCGGGTCGATGGCAGCCCGGCAGCGAATGACCGTGGTCAAGACCGCCGTGCTGTCGCTGCTGCGCGACGCCTATCACCGGCGGGACCGGATCGGGATGATCACCTTCCGGGGTGCCGCCGCCGACGTGGTGCTGCCACCGACCAGCAGCCACGAGGTGGCCGTCGCCAAGCTGGCGCAGTTGCGCACCGGTGGCCGTACCCCAATCGCCGCCGGGCTGCGGGCCGCCGCCGCCACCGTCGCCGCCGAGCGCCGCCGCGAGCCACGCCGTCGGCCACTGATCCTGTTGGTCACCGACGGGCGGTCGACCAGCGGACCGAATCCGATAGACCTGGCGCCGTTGCTCGCCGGCACCGCGATGGTGGTGCTCGACTGCGAGTCTGGTCCGGTGCGACTGGGCCTGGCCCGGCGGCTCGCCACCGGTTTCGACGCCGAATGGCTGCCGCTGGAGGCGCTGTCGGCGGTGGTGCCGCAACCTCGGGTCGGCCTCGCCAGCGGGAGGGCTGCCTGATGCCACAGGGTAAACCGGAACACGTCCCCGACGACGGGCTGACCACCCGGGCCCGGCGGCGTCAGCCGGTGCTCGCCGTCCATACCGGGCCCGGTAAGGGCAAGTCGACAGCGGCCTTCGGTATGGCGTTGCGGGCCTGGGCGGCCGGCTGGCCGGTGGTCGTCTACCAGTTCGTCAAGTCCCCGAAGTGGAAGGTGGGCGAGGAAGCGGCCCTGCGTACCCTCGGTGCGTCGGGCCGGGGAGCGCCGGTGACCTGGCACAAGATGGGGGAGGGCTGGTCCTGGATCCAGCGCCCCGGCACCGAGCGCGACCACGCCGCCGAGGCAGCCGAGGGCTGGGCGCAGATCCGCCGTGATCTGGCCGCCGAGGCGTACCGGTTCTACGTGCTGGACGAGTTCACCTACCCGTTGAAGTGGGGCTGGATCGACGTCGCCGAGGTGGTGTCGGTGCTGCGGGACCGGCCGGGCGGCCAGCACGTGGTGGTCACCGGCCGGGACGCGGCGCCGGAGCTGATCGACCTCGCCGACCTGGTGACCGAGATGACCAAGGTCAAGCATCCGATGGACGCTGGACGCAAGGGCCAGCAGGGCATCGAGTGGTAGCCGTTCCCCGGGTGGTGATCGCCGCACCCGGATCCGGGCACGGCAAGACCACGGTGGCCACCGGCCTGCTCGCCGCCTACGCGGCCCAGGGTGTCCGGGTCGCCGGCTTCAAAGTCGGCCCGGACTACATCGACCCCGGCTACCACACGCTCGCCGCCGGCCGGCCCGGCCGCAACCTGGACCCGGTGCTGGTCGGTGAGGAGCGCGTCGCGCCACTGTTCGCCCACGGCGCCGCCGGTGCCGACCTCGCGGTCATCGAGGGCGTCATGGGGCTCTACGACGGCCGGGTCGGCGGCGCCGACGTCGGCTCCACCGCCCAGGTCGCGGCGCTGCTGGCCGCCCCGGTGCTGCTGGTCGTCGACGCGGCCGGGCAGAGCCGGTCGATCGCCGCACTGGTGCACGGGTTCCGGTCGTTCGGTCAGGTCCACATTGCCGGGGTGATCCTCAACCGGGTCGGCTCCGACCGGCACGCGCAGGTGCTGCGGGACGCCTGCGAGGAGGTCGGCACGCCGGTGCTCGGGGTGCTGCGGCGGCATCCGTCGGTCGACACCCCGTCGCGGCATCTGGGTCTGGTGCCGGCGGTGGAACGCGCCGTCGAGGCGCGTGCGGCGGTCGGTGCGCTGGCGGAGTTGGTCGCCGCGTCGGTGGACCTGGCCGCGGTGGCGGCGGTGGCGGGCGCCGCACCCCTGCTGGCGGTCGAACCCTGGACGTCGGCGGGCGCTGTCGGGCACGCGGACGCCGGCTCCGGCGAGGACGCGCCAGCAGCGGCGAGCGGTGACCGGCCAGTGGTCGCCGTCGCCGGTGGACCGGCGTTCAGCTTCGGCTATCCGGAGACCGTCGAGCTGCTGACGGCCGCCGGTGCCGAGGTGCGTACCGTCGATCCGGTCCGTGACCAGCGGCTGCCCGCGGCGACTGCGGCGTTGGTCGTCGGCGGCGGCTTTCCCGAGGTGTACGCCGCCGAGCTGGCCGCGAACGCCGGGTTGCGGCGGCAGGTGGCGGCGTTGGCGGCCGCCGGTGCGCCGATCGTCGCCGAGTGCGCCGGCCTGCTGTGGCTGTGCCGCACCCTCGACGAGGCGCCGATGTGCGGGGTGCTGCCGGCGGACGCGCGGATGACTTCCCGGTTGACGCTCGGCTACCGCGATGCGGTGGCGTTGACCGACAGCGTGTTGGCGCCGGAGGGGGCCCGGCTGACCGGCCACGAGTTCCACCGTACCGAGGTGACGCCGCGGGCCGGCGCGGCAATGGCCTGGGGGTGGCGTGGCGCGGCGCCGGAGGGTTTCGTCGCCGGTGGCGTGCACGCGTCGTACCTGCACCTGCACTGGGCGGCGCGGCCGCAGATCGCCACCCGGCTGGTGACGGCCGCGCGGCGGACGGTGTCAGTCCCGCGGCAAGCTGGCGGTGAACATGGCAATCAGCCGTTCGTAGCTCTCCGTCACGTCCTCGGGCAGGCCGAAGCCGCCGTCGATTTCCAGGCAGACGAAGCCGTGCATCATCGCCCGTAGGCAGCGGGTGGCGTGTACCGCCGCCGACCGCTGCAGTCCGTAGCCGCGCAGCACGGCCAGGGTCACCTCCAGCAGCCGGGTTCCTTCGGCGACGGTCACCGGGTCGCGGATCGGGTCGGCGGGCATCGCCGCCCACCGGGCGGGATGTCGGCGGACGTAGTCCCGGCTGGCGTGCATCAGGGCGGCGACGGCGGCGTCCCGACTGAGACCGAGGGTGTGCCGGGTGAGTTCGTCGGCGAACTCACCGATGAGCCGGGCAGCGATGAGCGTCCGCAGTTCGGTGAGGCCGCCGGTGACGTGCTTGTAGAGCGACGGTGTGGCGACCCCGACCCGGCCGGCCACCGCGTTGAGCGACAGCGCGTCGAGTCCCTGCTCGTCGATGAGGGCGATCGCGGCGTCGACCAGGCCGCCCCGGGTGAGCCCTGCTCTAGGCATGTCGGCGGCCGGACCGCGTAGGCTGGCTACATGGCATAACGCTTAAGCTAATTGCGTTAGCTTGGTTCGTCAAGCTGGCCTGGGTCGTCCGGCCGCCTCGGGGCCGCCTGCCATCGTGGGCTGCGGCAGTATGGAGCGCATGTGCCGAAGCATCAAGACGCTCCGTGAGCCGTACACCGCCGAGGTGACCGACGCCGACATTGAGGCCGCCGCGCTGCAGTATGTCCGGAAGATCTCTGGTTTCCGGCAACCAGCCGCCCACAACGCGGAGGCGTTCGACGCCGCCGTGGCGGCCGTCGCCGCCGCCAGCCGCGAACTGCTGGATCGTCTGGTGGTCCGTGCCCCAGCGGCCCGGTAGGCCACGGCGCCGCCGGAAGAAGTGTGCGACGGAGCCGGCGGCGCCGTGTCGTCGGACAGCCTCGCGATGTGACTGTCCGTGAATTCTGTGAAGATCCTTAATGGAAACTTGAGGTTCCGGACAGATCCGTCGACCATCCACCCACGTATGGCCCGGTAGCTGCGTTTCGGGCAGCGGCTACCGAGAGGAGCGGTGGATGTACGGGTGGGATGCCAGGAGTGGGCGGGCGCGTAAGGTCTTCGTCGGGGCGGCGGCAGCAGCCCTGCTCGGCGGCGGACTGGCGGTCGGCACCGGGCTCGGCAAGGCGGGGGAGAACTGCGACGTCCTGGACACCGCGCTGCGGAACAACCTGACCTTCATCGCCGAGCAGCGGGCCAACCCGGACGCCCTGTCCAACGACCGGATCGCCAACCGGCAGGCAGTGGTCGACCTGATCGAGCAGCGGCGGGCCGCCGCCGGCTGCACGGCCGACGTCGGCGCCGGCGCGCCGGCCGCGACGCCCGCGCCGGAGCAGCCCGATGGTACGGGCGACGCCGCCGCGCCGGACACCGGGACACCCGGCGACGTCGTCTGCGCGGGATCGACGGTGACCCTGTTCAACGAGGACGCCGGCCCGGCCGCCTCCAGCGGCACCTTCCCTGTCGGCACCGTGCTCAAGGTGACCAACCTCGACAACGACCGGAGCGTCACCGTCACGGTGACCAGCCCGTCGGGCAGCTGCGTTCTGCTTAACGACGCCGCGTTCGAACAGGTCCGGGAGCCGGGCAAGTTCGTCATCCGGCGGGTCGTGGTCGAGCGGATCAGCTGACCCGTACCGCGTCGGGTCGTCGGTCCTGGCCGGCGGCGCGACGCCGGATAACCCACTCGGCCACCACCACGTTGATCCTCGACCCGGTAGCTGCCGGCCGTCGGCACGGTGACGATGAACCAGGCCGGGTCGCTGACCGGCTGCGGGCTGGTGAACTGGTAGTCGGCGCCGTAGCGTCCGGCCGACCAGCCACGCTTAACACGTCGCTGCCGGCGGCCGGCACCCGCGCCGCGCCGATGACGAACAGCGCGGCACCGACCGGCGGCACCAGTTTCGGTACCGCCACCTGGCCGGCGGTGTCCCATGGTGGCGACATCCGTACATGATGCACCGGTCGGTCAGAGCCGTTGCCACAGCGCCGGTACGTTCGGCGGTTCCCAGCCGGCGAGCGCGGTGTGTGCCTGCCGGCACCGGTAGCTGACGCCGGCGTAGCTGACGACGGCACCGACCTGGTACGTGGTGCCGGCGGCCCAGGTGCCGCCGGGCTGTTCGGGCGACACGGTGGGCGTGGACGTCGGTGGTGGGGTGGTCGGCGGTGGTGGCGCCGGGGTCGGCGACGGGCCCGGATCTCCACCGATCTGGATGTCCACGCAGGAGTAGAAGGCGTTCGTGGTGTCCGCGACGTTCCAGATCGCCAGCACTTTCTGCCGGCCGGTGTGGCTGCCGAGATCCACGGTGTGCGACACGGTGGCGGCGGGCTGTCGGCCACCGTCGTCGAACACGGCGATCCGGTCGTCGCCGACGTAGTACTCCCAGGTGCTGGTGGCGTGTCGGGCGGTCAGTGTCCAGGTGAAGGTGACCGACCCGCCGCCGACCGCGGTGGCCGGCCAGTTGGCGCTGTCGTCGTTGAGGATGGCGAAGCGGCTCACCCCGCCGTGACAGGTGCGCTGTCCTTTGGGGCCTTCGACGCTCTGCGGCTCCCACACGATCGGGCCACAGTTGGCGACTCGGCCCTGCGCGCACATCGCCTGTCGACTGGGCGGATAGGAGATGTAACCGTGCGCGTTGGCCGGGGCGGCGACCAGCAGGGTGCCGAGCATGGTGCCGGTGGCGAGCAGAGGCAGGAGAACTCGTCGTCGCATGGGGGCGCTCCGCACGTCGTGGGTGGCGGTGGGGCGGCCGGCCTTTGCCGATGAAGTTAGCGTAAGGACAGTTAACAGTAAAGATTGCGAACGAAGAATTTCGATACGTCGACGAAGTCGACCGGTCGTGCGACGGTCAGCCGACCGTACGGCCGTGCCGGTCGCGGGCCTTGACCCGGGTGATCGGCATTTCCGGCGCCGGCAGCGGGGCGTCGCCGCAGCCGGTCACCGTGCCGAACCGCCTACCGGCCGCCCAGTCATCGCGGGCGGCAACCAGCTCCTCATGGCTGCGGGCGACGAAGTTCCACCACATCACGAGCGGATCGTCGAACGGCTCCCCGCCGAGCAGGAACAGCCGGGCCGGGCCGTCGGTGGTCACCGTCGTGGCCGACCGGCCCTCGAACAGGTAGAGCAGCCCGCCCGGGGCCAGCTCCACCCCGTCGACCCGGGCCGTGCCGGACATCGTCAGGAGGGCATACTCGAAATCGTCGCGCAGCGTCAGCGCGACGGTCGCATCGGCGTCGATGTCGACCTGGGCTCCGACGATCGGGCTCGCCATCTCGGCGGGGGACCGGACGCCGGCGTACTCGCCGACCACCACGGTAATCCGCGCGTCACCGGCACCCACCTGTGGCAACGCGGCATGATGCGCGAACCGAGGCTCGCCGTGCCTGGCCGACTCGGGCAACGCCACCCACAGTTGCAGGCCGTCCATCACCGGCGGATGGACCGGCGGTGACTGCTCCGAGTGGGCGATGCCGTGCCCGGCGGTCATCAGGTTGAGGTGTCCCGGCACGATCGACTGCACGCTACCCAGGCTGTCCCGGTGCAGAATCTCACCGTCGACCAGCCAGGTCACCGTCTGCAGCCCGGTGTGTGGGTGCGGCGGAATCTGCATGCCGGACCGCCCGGCCACGTCGTCGGGCCCGAAGCGGTCGACGAAACACCAGGCACCGACCATGCGCCTGGGTCGCTGCGGTAGCAGCCGCCGAACCGTCGTGTAGCGGCCCAGCGGCACGTCGTGGCCGGGTAGCAGCACGCTCTCCGGCTGCGCGTCGGCGACCGTCGTCCCGTCGTATCGGATGCTCCCCGACGCCGCCGCACTCATGCCTCGACCTTACGCGCGGCACCGCCGGCGCGCCCGGCCGACCGCACCGCACCGTCCAGGTCAACCGGCGCGGTCCTCCAGGTCGCCCTCGGTTCGCAGGAACACCTCCCGCAGCCCGTCCAGCACCGCCGGGTCGGGATACTCCCACAGTTTGCGGTCGGCCGCCTCCAGTAGCCGCTCGGTGATCCCGTGCAACGCCCACGGGTTCGACTCGGTAAGGAACCTCTGGTTGACCTCGTCGAGCACGTACGTCTCGGCCAGCTTGTCGTACATCCAGTCGGCCACCACCCCGGCGGTGGCGTCGTAGCCGAACAGGTAGTCGACCGTGGCGGCCAGCTCGAACGCCCCCTTGTAACCGTGCCGGCGCATCGCCGCCAGCCAGCGCGGGTTCACCACCCGGGCCCGGAAGATCCGGGCGGTCTCCTCGTGCAGGGCGCGGGTGCGCACCGCCTCCGGCCGGGTGCTGTCGCCGACGTAGGCCGCCGGGGCCGACCCGGTCAACGCCCGTACAGTGGCGATCATGCCGCCGTGGTACTGGAAGTAGTCGTCGGAGTCGGCGATGTCGTGCTCGCGGGTGTCGATGTTCTTCGCCGCGACCGCGATTCGTCGGTACGCCGACTCCATCTGGTCGCGCGCCGGCGCGCCGTCGAGGTCCCGGCCGTAGGCGTAGCCGCCCCACACCGCGTACACCTCGGCCAGGTCGGCGTCGTCGCGCCAGTTGCGGCTGTCGATCAGCTGCAGCAGCCCGGCACCGTAGGTCCCCGGCTTGGAGCCGAAGATCCGCATGGTGGCCCGCCGGGTGTCGCCGTGGGTGGCCAGGTCGGCGCGGGCGTGCGCGGCGACGAAGTTCAGCTCGTCCGGCTCGTCGAGGGCCGCGACCAGTCGGACCGCGTCGTCCAACATGGCCACCACATGCGGGAACGCATCACGGAAGAAGCCTGAGATCCGCACCGTCACGTCGATGCGGGGCCGGCCCAGCTCCTCGGCCGGGACTACCGTGACGCCGGTCACCCGTCGCGACGCCTCGTCCCACACGGGCCGTACGCCGAGCAGCGCCAGCACTTCGGCGATGTCGTCGCCGGCGGTCCGCATCGCCGACGTGCCCCATACCGACAGTCCCACCGAGCGGGGCCAGTCGCCGGTGTCGGCCCGGTAGCGGGCCAGCAGCGACTCTGCCATCGCCTGCCCGGTTTCCCAGGCCAGCCGGCTCGGCACCGCCTTCGGGTCCACCGAGTAGAAGTTGCGTCCGGTCGGTAGCACGTTGATCAATCCGCGCAACGGCGACCCGCTCGGCCCGGCCGGCACGTACCCGCCGGCCAGTGCGTGCGCGACGTGGGCCAGCTCGTCGGCGGTGCGGGCCAGCCGGGGGACCACCTCGGTCGCCGCGAACTCCAGGATCCGGGTGACCAGCGCGGTCCGCTCGTCATCGTCGCCGAGCACACGCGTGGCGACCTCGACGGCGGCGTCCGACCGCCAACCGTGCCCCTCCATCGCCGCGACCAGCTCCCGGGCGGTCGCTTCGGCGGCGTCGGTGCCGTCGCGGTCGGTGCCGGACTCGTCCAGGCCCAGCGCCTCCCGCAGGCCGGGTAGCGCCGCGACCTGCCCGGCCCACATCTGCCGGGCCCGCAGCATCGCCAGCACGAGATCGACCCGGGCCGCGCCGACCGGTGCCGCGCCGAGCACGTGCAGCCCGTCGCGGATCTGCACGTCCTTGACCTCGCAGAGCCACCCGTCGACGTGCAGCAGGAAGTCGTCGAACTCGGCGTCGTGCGGCCGGTCGTCCAGACCGAGGTCGTGGTCGAGCCGGGCGGCCTGGATCAGGGTCCAGATCTGCGCCCGGATCGCCGGCAGCTTCGCCGGGTCCAGGGCGGCGATGTTCGCGTGTTCGTCGAGCAGCTGCTCCAACCGGGCGATGTCGCCGTAGCTCTCCGCCCGGGCCATCGGCGGCACCAGATGGTCGATCAGGGTGGCGTGCGCCCGTCGTTTGGCCTGGGTGCCCTCGCCGGGGTCGTTGACCAGGAACGGGTAGATCAGCGGCAGGTCACCGAGGGCGGCGTCCGGCCCGCAGTCGGCGCTGAGCCCGACCGTCTTGCCCGGCAGCCACTCCAGGTTGCCGTGCTTGCCGACGTGCACCACGGCGTGCGCGCCGAAGCTGTGCTCCAGCCACCGGTAAGCAGCCAGGTAGTGGTGACTCGGCGGCAGGTCCGGGTCGTGATAGATGGCCACCGGGTTGGCTCCGAAGCCGCGTGGCGGCTGCACCAGCAGCACGATGTTGCCAGCGTTCAGTGCCGCGAGCACGATCTCGCCGTCGGGGTCGCGGGAGGTTTCCACGTACAGCTCACCCGGCGGCGGACCCCAGTGCCGTTCGACCTGTTCGCGCAGCTCGGCCGGGAACTTCGCGTACCAGCGGCGGTAGTCGCGGGCCGGAATCCGCACCGGGTTGCCGGCCAGCTGCTCCTCGGTCAGCCAGTCCGGGTCCTGCCCGCCGGCGGCGATCAGCGCGTGCATCAGCGCGTCGCCGTCGCCGTCGGCCAGGCCGGGGACCGCGTCGGGGCCGTCGGGCGGCCCGACGTCGTAGCCAGCGTCGCGCAGCGTCCGCAGCAGCGCCAGGACACTCGCCGGGGTGTCCAGCCCGACCGCGTTGCCGATTCGGGCGTGCTTCGTCGGGTACGCCGACAGCAGCACCGCGATCCGTTTGTCGGCCGGAGCGACGCGCCGCAGCATGGCGTGGCGGACCGCGATCCCGGCGACCCGGGCGGCCCGCTCGGGGTCGGCCACGTACACCGACAGGCCGTCGGCGTCGATCTCCTTGAACGAGAACGGCACGGTGATCAGCCGGCCGTCGAACTCCGGGATGGCAACCTGGGTCGCTGCGTCCAAAGGGGATAGTCCGTCGTCGGTGGCCGCCCAGGTCTGCCGGGAGCTGGTCAGGCAGAGTCCCTGCAGGATCGGCACGTCCAGCTCGGCGAGAGCCCCGACGTCCCAGGCGTCGTCGTCGCCTCCGGCGCCGACGGTCGCCGGTCGGGTCCCGCCGGCGGCCAGCACGGTCACCACCAGGGCATCGGCCTGACCCAGGGTGGCCAGCAGCTGCGGGTCGGCCGAGCGCAGCGACGAGCAGTAGACCGGCAGCGCCCGACCGCCGGCGGCGTCGACCGCGTCGCACAGCGCGTGCACGAAGCCGGTGTTGCCGGCCAGGTGGTGGGCCCGGTAGTAGAGCACCGCGACGGTCGGCCGGCCCGGTCCGGCCGGCGTCGCCGCGCGCTCCAGCACACCCCACTCCGGTGCCGGCCGCGGCGCGGCGAAACCGTGCCCGGTGAGCAGCACCGTGTCGGACAGGAAGCGGTGCAGTTCGGCGAGGTTCGGTGGGCCGCCGTGGGCCAGGTAGGCGTGCGCCTCGGCGGCCACCCCGGCGGGTACGGTGGACAGCTCCATCAGGGCGGCGTCCGGGGCCTGCTCGCCGCTGAGCACCACCACCGGACGGGGTCCGGCCAGCAGCGCGTCCAGCCCGTCCGGCCAGGCCCGGCGGCCGCCGAGTAGCCGGACCACCACGAGGTCGACGCCGGCCAGCAGCGGCGGAAGGTCGTCGACCGACAGTCGGGCCGGGTTTGCCAGGCGCCAGTCGGCACCGCTGGCCCGTCCACTCAGCAGATCAGTATCTGAAGTGGACAAAAGTAGCATCATCGGACGCCCGGTCCTCCCTCGGGGTCCGCGCCCCGGGTCGTCGGTCGCGGCGACCGGAGTCTCCTGGCTCCCGGATCAACGCTCGCCCCGGCCTTCCGGCCCGTGAGGGACCGTGGCCGTCGGTGGGGTCTGCTCCCCGGTGACAGTGGCGGGACCGCACCGGATTCACACCGGACTTCCTCCGCTTGTCGCCGCGTCTGGCTACGAACACTTTCACGACCGGCGGACGTTTCGTCAAGGTGTGATGTATTCGCCGTGCGGCGGCCGCCGTCCGGGGACGACCCGTAGTATCCGCCGGGTGCCCGCCTTGCCATCGCCGCCCGCCCGGGGCGCACCCGATGCCTGCCCCGGCGCCCTGCAACTGCACCCGGCAGCCGACGGCCTGCTGGCCCGGATCCGCTGCCCCGGAGGGCTGCTCACCGCCGTCCAGTTGCGGCTGCTGGCCGCCGTCGCCCGTGACCACGGTGATGGACATCTCGAACTGACCAGCCGGGCGAACGTCCAGGTGCGCGCGGTCGCGGCCGCCGCCACCGGACCGCTCGCCGCCCGGCTGCGTGCGGCCGGGCTGCTGCCGTCGACCGCGCACGAACGGGTCCGCAATATCCTCGGCTCCGCCCTCGCCGACATCGACACCCCGGCGGCCTGGGACGTCGGGGCGCAGGTCCGCGCCCTCGATACGGCGATCTGCGCGGAGCCGGACCTGGCCCGGCTCTCCGGGCGGTTCCTCTTCGCTATCGACGACGGCCGAGGCGACACCGTAGCGGCCCGAGCCGACGTCGGTCTGCTGCCCGGCCCGGACGACGAGGTGACCGTGCTGCTCGCCGGTGGCGACCACGGGCTGCGGGCCCGGCCCGCCGACGCGGTACGGGTCGCGGTCGCCGCCGCCCGTGCTTTCCTCGACGATCCGGACGCAGCGGCGGGCAGCGCGTGGCGCCTCGATGACCTGACTCCGGCAGCGCTGGACCGAGTCGTGATCCGGGCCGGCACCGCACCCGGGGTACGGCGTACCGCGCGGCGGTGGCAACCACTGACGCCGGCCGGCGGTCCCGTTGCGCCGGTCGGGGTGCGACACCGTCCCGACGGCGACTTCGCTCTCGTCGTGGCGGTCCCGTTGGGACGCTTGACAGTCGACCAGGTCGACCTGCTCACGGCCGCCTCGCCGCAGTTGAGGATCACGCCGTGGCGGGGGGTGGTACTGCCCCGGGTCACTGACCCCGCCGGTTGGGCGGACCGGCTCGCCCGCGCCGGGCTGGTCACCGACCCCGACTCGCCGTGGCTCGGAGTGACCGCCTGCGCCGGGCTGCCGGGCTGTGCCCGGTCCCGGGCCGACGTGCGCGCCGACGCGACAGCGACGCACACCGGGCGGCTGCCAGCACCGGGGCGCCGTCACCGCCTGCCGGTGCACTGGATCGGCTGTGAGCGTGGCTGCGGCAGTCCGACCGGGCCGATGGTCCGGGTGACCGCCACCGGTGACGGGTACCGGATCGACGCCCCCGACCGGACCAGCATCCGCCTCCCGCCCGGGGCTGCCCTTGGCGCAGCCGTCCAGATCGCACGTGAGGAGCCATGATGGACCATGTCCGCGACGCGGCAGAGATCTACCGGCAGTCGTTCGCCACCATCCGCGCCGAGGCCGACCTGAGCCGACTCACCGCCGAGCAGGCCCGGGTCGCGGTGCGGATGATCCACTCCTGCGGGATGGTCGACCTGGTTGACGACCTGGTCTTCTCGCCGCAGGTAGTGGCTGCCGCCCAGGGCGCGTTGCGGGCCGGCGCGCCGATCCTCTGCGACGCCACCATGGTCGCCGCCGGCATCACCCGGCGCCGGCTGCCGGCCGACAACCCGGTGCTGTGCGCCCTGTCCGACCCCCGGGTGCCCGAGCTGGCCGACCGGCTGGGCACCACTCGCAGCGCAGCGGCCGTCGAGCTGTGGGTCGACCGCCTTGACGGCGCGGTGGTCGCCGTCGGCAACGCACCGACCGCGCTGTTCCGGCTGTTGGAGCTGGTCGACGCCGGTGCCGGCCGGCCGTCGGCGGTGCTCGGCGTACCGGTCGGATTCATCGGCGCCGCCGAGTCCAAGCAGGCCTTGATCGACCATGGTGGACTGGAACACCTGGTGGTCCGGGGACGACGCGGTGGCAGCGCGATGGCCGCCGCCGCACTCAACGCGATCGCCAACGACGACGAGGGACAGGTGGGGCGTTGAACGCGCGTCGCGGCGGACCGGGTCAGCTCTACGGCGTCGGGCTCGGCCCGGGTGACCCGGAACTGGTTACCGTGAAGGCTGCCCGGCTGATTGCTGCGGCCGACGTGGTCGTGCACCATAGTGCCCGGCACGGTCGCAGCGTCGCCCGGTCCATCGCCGAGCCGTACCTGCGCGCGGGACAGATCGAGGAGGCGTTGGTCTACCCGGTGACCACCGAGCGCAGCACCCACCCCGGCGGCTACCGGGCGGCGATGGACGAGTTCTACGCCGACTGCGCGCGGCGGCTCGCCGCCCATCTCGACGCCGGTCGGACCGTGGTCGTGCTCGCCGAGGGCGACCCGCTGTTCTACGGCTCCTACATGCACCTGCACAAGCGGCTGGCCGACCGGTACCCGACCGAGGTGGTGCCCGGCGTCACCTCGATGAGCGGTGCCGCCGCCGCACTCGGCCGGCCGTTGGTCGAGGCCGACGAGGTGCTCACCGTCCTGCCCGGCACCCTGTCCGGGGCGGAACTGACTAGACGGCTGGCCGAGACCGACGCCGCCGCTGTGCTCAAGCTGGGCCGGACCTTCCCGGCGGTACGCGACGCGCTGACCGCCGCCGGCCGGCTCGACGACGCGTGGTACGTCGAACGGGCCAGCACCGGGGGGGAACGCGTCGAGCCGCTGGCCGACGTCGACCCGGCGACGGTGCCGTACTTCTCTCTGGCGTTGCTGGCCAGCCGTCGCGGTGGCACCGTCGCGGCGAGCGCCGCCGACACCGCCCGGTCCGGCCGGGGAGAGGTGGTGGTGGTCGGCCTCGGACCGGCCGGTCGGGACTGGATCACCCCACAGGCCCAGACCGCTCTCGCGGCCGCCGACGACCTGGTCGGGTACGGACCGTACCTGGACCGGGTGCCGGCCAACCCCCGGCAACGCCGGCACCCGTCGGACAACCAGGTCGAGGCGCAGCGGGCCGCGCACGCGCTTCGGCTGGCGGCCGACGGAGCCCGGGTCGCGGTGGTCTCCTCCGGCGACCCCGGGGTGTTCGCGATGGCCGCCGCGGTGCTGGAGGTCGCCGCCGAGCCCCGCTGGAAGGACGTGGCGGTCCGGGTGCTGCCCGGCGTGACCGCCGCCCAGGCGGTGGCCAGCCGGGTGGGGGCACCGCTCGGGCACGACTACTGCGTGCTGTCGTTGTCGGACCGGCTCAAACCCTGGCCGGTGATCGAGCGGAGGCTGCTCGCCGCCGCCCGCGCCGACCTGGTGATCGCGATCTACAACCCCGCGTCGCGCAGCCGAACCTGGCAGCTGGCCCGGGCCCGGGATCTGCTGCTGGAGCACCGGTCGGCGCAGACCCCGGTGGTGGTGGGTCGCGACATCGGTGGCCCCGGCGAACGCGTCGACGTGGTGGCGCTGGCCGATCTGGACCCGGCCACGGTGGACATGCGGACCCTGCTGATCATCGGTTCGTCAGCGACTCAGGTCAACCACAACCGGGACGCGGCGCCGGTGGTCTTCACCCCACGGCACTACCCGGGCTGAGCACCTGCCGCCGTGCTGAGCCTGGCCAGCCAGGTCACGGCGGCGTTGACGTCGCTGACCGTCGGTGCGGGTGGCGCGGCGGCCCGGTCGACCATCAGCACCGGCAGCCCGAGCTCGCGGGCGGCGACGAGCTTGGCGTACGTCTCGTCGCCGCCGCTGTCCTTGGTGACCAGCACGTCGATGGCGTGCGTGCGCATCAGCGTTCGTTCGCCGTCCACGGTGTACGGCCCACGATCGAGCAGCAGTACCCGGTCGGCGGGCAGCGGCGGCTGCGGCGGGTCCACCGTCCGGATCAGGAAGAAGACGCCGCTCAGCGGCGCGAACGCGGCCAGGCTCTGCCGGCCGGTGGTCAGCATCGCCCGGCTACCCAGTGCGGGCAGCGTGGCGGCGGCAGCGGTCAGGTCCGGCACCCGGTGCCAGACGTCGCCCGGCCCGGCCGTCCAGCCCGGCCGGCGCAGCACCAGCAGCGGTGTGCCGGTCCGGGCACAAGCGGTGACCGCCGAGGTGGAGATCCGGTTCGCGAACGGGTGGGTAGCGTCCACCACCGCGCCGATGCGTTCGTCCCGTAGCCAGCGGGCCAGCCCATCCGGTCCACCGAAGCCACCGATACGGGTCTCGCCGTGCGGCAGCCGAGGCCGGGCCACCCGGCCGGCCAGCGAGGTCACCACCCGCGCCGGCGGATCGGTCGACAGCGCGGCGGCGAGCTGACGGGCCTGGGCGGTGCCGCCGAGAATGAGCACCCGGGGTCCGCCGTCCGGGCTGGAGCCGGTGCGGTCACCGGTCATCGCCGGCACCGGTCGGCGCTGTACAGATGGCTGTCGGGGAAACCCGCCGCGCCGAGCACCGCGCCGACGACGATCACTGCGGTACGCCGTACGCCGGCGGTGTGCACCTGGCCGGCGATGTCAGCCAGCGTGCCCCGCAGCGCCACCTCGTCGGGCCGGCTGGCCCGCGCCACCACCGCCACCGGACAGTCCGCGCCGTAGTGCGGCAGCAGGTCGGCCACCACCTCGTCGATGCGCTGCACGGCCAGGTGCAGCACCAGGGTGGCCCGGCTGGCGCCGAGGGTGGCCAGGTCCTCGCCGGGCGGCATGGCGGTGGAGCTGGCGGACACCCGGGTCAGGATCACCGTCTGGCCGACCTCCGGTACGGTCAGTTCCCGGCCGAGCGCGGCGGCGGCCGCGGCGAAGGCGGGCACGCCGGGCACGATCTGGTACGGCACCCCGGCGGCGTCCAACCGACGGATCTGTTCGGCGACGGCGCTGAACAGCGAGGGGTCGCCGGAGTGCAGCCGGGCGACGTCGAGCCCGGCGGCGTGCGCGGCCAGCATCTCGGCGACGATCTCGTCCAGGGTCAGCCGGGCGGTGTCGACCAGCCGGGCCCCGGGTGGGCAGTGGGCGAGCAGCTCGGTCGGGACCAGACTGCCGGCGTACAGGCAGACCGGGCTGGTCGCGACGACCTCGCGGCCCCGGACGGTGATCAGGTCGGCGGCACCGGGGCCGGCGCCGACGAATCGTACGGTCACTGGCGTTCCACCGCCCACTGGGTCACCGGCATCATCGGTCGCCACCCGGTGAACCCACCGACCGGGGCGGCCCGGTTGACGGCGATCCGGGTCAGGTCGCCGCCGATGCGGGAGTGCCAACCGGCGAGCAGCGCCTCGGATTCGACGGTCACCGCGTTGACCACCAGGCGGCCGCCGGGCCGCAGTGCCGACCAGGCGGCGTCCAGCAGCCCGGTGGTGGTGACCCCGCCGCCGACGAAGACCGCGTCCGGAGGGTCGAGACCGACCAGTGCCTGCGGGGCGGCCGCGGCGACCACCGTGATACCCGGTACGCCGAGTGTCGCCGCGTTCGCCGCGATCCGCTCAGCCCGCCGTGGGTCGTGCTCCACGGCGACGGCCCGGCACTGCGGATGGACACGGGACCACTCGATGGCGATGCTGCCCGATCCGGCCCCGATGTCCCAGAGCAGCTGCCCGGGCAGAGGACCCAGCCGGGCCAGCGTGACCGCCCGAATTTCCCGTTTGGTCAGCTGGCCGTCGTGCTGGTAGACGTCGTCGGGCAGCCCTGGCACCCGGGGCAGCGGCGGGGTGCCCGGCTCGGCCCGGCAGTCCACCGCGACGACGTTGAGCGGGTCGACATCGAAGCCGCCCCAGTCCTGGGCGGTGGCCGTCCGCAGCTGTTCCCGGGCGCCGCCGAGTTGTTCCAGTACGGTCAGCGGGCTGGGTCCGTAGCCCCGGGCACTGAGCAGGCCGGCCACCTCACCCGGGGTGGCCGTGCCGGCGCTGAGTACCAGCAGCCGACTCCCGGGGCGGATCAGGGGGTGCAGCAGCTGTACCGGGCGGCCGACGGCGCTGACCACGTCGACCTCCTCGACCGGCCAGCCGAGCCGGGCGCAGGCCAACGAGACCACCGACGGGTGGGGCACCGCCCGTACCCGGTCGGGGCCGAGTAGCCGGACCAGGGTGCCGCCGATGCCGTAGTGCATCGGGTCGCCACTGGCCAGCACCGCGAGGTGCTGCCCGCGGTGCTCGTCGAGCAGCCGGGGCAGGTGGGCGAGCAACGGGGTGGGCCAGGTGCCGGTGGCCGCCGGCCGTTCGGGCGGTGGGATCAGCTCGATCTGCCGGCGGCTGCCCAGCAGCGCGGTCGCCGCGCGCAGCGCGGACCGGGCGGCGCCGGACAACCCGTCCCATCCGTCGGCGCCGATACCGACGACGGTGACCACAGCCGGTCCGGATCTGGGGGGCATCGTCCGACGGTATCGGTTCGCCGCGTTGCTCGACATGGCCACCCCGTCGGTGGTGATCCGTGTGACGTCGCCCGGATCAGACGTTGCCGAGCCGGCGGGTGACCGTGATGACCAGCACCACCCGGTCCGGGTTGGGGCGTGGTACCCGGTACCGCAGGGCGTAGCGCTGTTCCGCGTCACGGACCGTCGGCGGATCGTCGTGGAGCCGGGCCAGGCCTTCCAGCGTCGACCATCGCTTGCCGTCGACCTGGCAGACGGCCACCCGAGCCCCGGTCACGCCGGCGGCCCGCACGTGTGCGGCCTTGCGGGACCGGGCGGAGGTGATCACCCGGGCGACGCCGCTGTCCGGGTCGAAGGTCACTCCGACCGGAACCACATGCGGGCTTGCGTCCGGGCGCAGCGTGGTCAGCGTGCACAGGTGCCGTTCGCGCCAGAAGTCGCGCAGCGCGTCGCTGATCTCCGGCCCGGCAGCAGATGTCGTCACCCGTCGTATTCTGGCACCGTGGACGCCTGGCGGCGGTCCCGACGCGCCCGCGCCGGTGCTGGCAGGTCCGGTGTCGGTGCGGTCGGTGCCGGATCGGCTGCACTGAGTCGCGACTCAGCAACGGGGTGCCGTACCGACCGACGAGCCAAGCAATTGCTAGTCCGCTACAGCGCGTCCAGTAATCCTTTTCGCAGGGTGCGCGAGTAGTGTGTGTGGGCGGGGCGGCGCGCCTTAACGTCGGTCTCCCGCAAGAGTCGGCTGCGTCGCCCCACCTTCGAAACCGGCCGTCGGTGACGGACCCGGTGGTCCGCCCCGGTCGCGGTCCGGTCGCCTCGGGGTCCATTGACCCGGTCCGTTGCCCCGGCGCCCGTCGATCGGATGCTCTGTCGACCGGGGTTGAACCGTCCCCGTCGGACCGCCGTATGCATGGTCGAGACAGCGGCGGAAACCGTCGACGCCTCACCGAACATCCTCCGACAGTGTCTGGCGGCCTCGCGCTCGGGGCGCCGCCGGACACGGGCCGCACGGCCCACCGGGACGCCGTCGATCGAGCGGCGCGGCTACCGGCAACTGTCCCCAGAAGGGTTGGGTTGTCAGTCCCATGTACTCGCGTTCTCCCCGGCGGAGGGTCGACCACCCGGTCGGTCCCTCGCCGTTAAACTCCCGGCGGTGGAAGGTGGCCGGCACGGTCGGCCTGGCGGCTGTGATCATGGGGGCCGGCATCGGTCTCGCGGCGGCCGACACCTCTGTCGCAGACGATGTGGGAGTGATCGTCTGTCCCAGCGTGGTGGACCGGTTGCCGGCGGTGCCGGCGGCGGCGCGGGCCGAGGTGGACCGGGATCTGCGGGCGTTGGAGACGCAGCTTGCGCAGGCCAACGCGCGGTTGGTGAGCAGCCAGGGTCAGGGTGGTCGGAACTTCGTGGACAACGCGATTCTTGGTCCGTTGGCGAGCAAACGGACGGCGGCGATCGAGCGGATCGCGATCTCGATCGGTCGGCAGGGGGATCGTCCGGCTGGCCTCGAGCAGCTCGCCACCTGCGAACTGCGGGAGGACTGACCCCGGCCGACACAAGACAGGTTCCCGCCGCTCACCCGGGAACCAGCCCCTCCGGCGCCGCCCTCCTCGCGGTTGCCGGAGGGGCATCTTAATTTCGGCTTAGAATCTGCTGTGACCGCGCGATGACTTTGTGTGGCTTCGGGTGCGTTCTTGCACGTGGATTGAGTGGTAGGTAGTGGGATGATTCCGGCAGACCAGTGACCTGACAATCAAATCCCGGCGCCGTTCATCCGTCGACGCCCCAACTACGTAGATGCAGAGGGACGGCACCGGAGCGGGCGAAACGACCGGGAAGCGGTACGGTTTCTCCGGCGCCAAGCCAAGGGCAGGGCACTCGCGGGTGGACCGGGCGGATGAGTCCGGCCGGTGCGGGTGTGCGGATGGCACCGAGTGGAGATCGAGGAGCAGATGGCGCGGACGAACCAGAACCAGCGACCCGCCGGGCCCAGGACCGAACTCTCTGGCGGCCGACAGCCGTCCCGACTTTCGGTCCTGATTCTCTCGGCGTCGGTGCTGGCGGCCTTCTGGGCACTGGCGATGCTCACGTCGCCAGGCCGGGTCGCGTACGTCTACGCGTTCTTCTTTCTGGATTTCTTCGGTGGCGTCTTCGCCCTGGTGGCGCTCAGCATCACGGTGATGGTCGGGCTGCTGGCGACCGACCGGATCGTGCTGTTGCCCCGGCACCGGGTGCTTCTGCAGTCGGCGCACCGCACCACCGGGATCATGGCGATCACCTTCCTGGTGCTGCACGTCATCACGCAGATCACCACGGGTGCGGTCTCTGCCGTCGGGGCGTTCATCCCGTTCCTGGGCGGCGGTCAGGCGATCTATGTGGGCATGGGCACCCTCGCGGCGTACCTCATGTTCGCCATCATGTGGACCGGCCTGGCGCGGGCCCGGTGGGTCGGTGTGGGCCCGCCGTGGCTGTGGCGGGCGCTGCACAGCGGCGCCTATGTCGCCTGGCCGATCGGGATCACGCACGGACTCGGCACCGGCCGACCCCCGGCGACCTGGGTGACGCTCAGCTACGTGATCTGCCTGGTGCTGGTGGTCATCGCCCTGCTGGTCCGGTTCGCCACCGGCGTGGGCAAGAAGAAGCCGTTCGTGTCGCAGGCCACCGGCACCTCGATGAAGCCGGTCGGCAAGATGGCCGACGATTCTCGCTCCGGGTCCGGATCGTCACGCCGTCGGGGCGGCCGGGACGACGGAATCAGCTCGGAACCGGCGACCGCCCGCTTCGCGTCGTTCGGTGACCGTGGCGCGGACATGATCGATTCGTGGGCGCCGGCCGGTGCCGGGCGCGGCGCCTCCCCCCGGTCCGCCGACCGGTACCGGGTACCCGAGGTGGGACGACCCGCACCGCGGTCGCGTCCGGCCGCGGCCGAGGACTCCCGGGAGTACCGCCGGTCCGACCCCGACCCCGGCCGGGGCCGCTACGCCGAGGAGGAGACCGGCCGGGGCCGCTACGCTGAGGACAACGCCGGCACCCGCCGGCGCTACGCGGAGGAGCCGGACCAGCGGCGCTACGCCGAGCCGGACGGCGGTCGGCGGCGCCAGGCCGCCGACGACGGTGGCTACGAGCCCCGGCGTTCGGTGGCGGAGACCATTGGCTCCCGGGGCCGCTACGCCGACGACCGGCCGGTTTCCGGAGCCGGTGCCCGCAGCCGGTTCGCCGACGACCGGCCGGTTTCCGGAGCCGGTCCACGTGGCCGGTTCGACGACCGCCCAGTCTCCGCCGAGCCGACCCGCGGTCGGGCGGCGCGCTACCGGGCCGAGCCCGATCCGGCTCCGGTGGACCGGGAAATGGATGACTACCTGCCGGCCGACGACACCCCGACGCTGGTCGATCTGGCCTCCCGGCGGGCCCAACGGGCGGCTGCGGCAGAGTCCGCGGGCAGCCGGCGGTCCCGGCGACGTCGGGACGCGGAGGACTCCGACGACGAGTACTGGACGCAGCTTCGAGGAGAGGCGAATTGAGCACGGCATCGGTCCCGCCGGTCGCCACCGTCGGCCCGCCCCGGTTGACCGCCGGGTTCGAGGAGTTCGGTCGGCTCGATCTGCGGGCGCACGAACAGGTGCACGGCGGGGTCGGACCACTGTCGGTCGACGACCTGATGCGGCTGGCCGAAGCGATCGACCTGCGGGGACGGGGCGGTGCCGGTTTCCCGTTCCACCGCAAGGTCAAGGCGGTGCTCGAGTCAGCCGACAAGCAGGACAAGCCGGTTGTCGTCGTGGTCAACGCCACCGAGGGGGAGCCGGCGAGCTGGAAGGACAAGGTGCTGCTCACCCGGGCCCCGCATCTGATCCTGGACGGCGCTGCGCTGGCCGCGTACGCGCTGGAGGCCGACGAGATCGTCATCGGTGTCGCGGACGACGGCGTCGGCGGCGCGTCGCTGTCGGCGGCGCTGGCCGAACGCCGAATGCCGGCGCCGGCCAGCATCGTCACCGTCCCGCACCGATTCATTTCCGGCGAGGGCGGGGCGCTGGTCCGGGGCATCAACGGTTTGCCGCACATCCCGCCCGGCGTCAAGGTCCGGGCCAGCGACTCCGGGGTGTCCGGTCTGCCGACGCTGCTGTCCAACGCGGAGACGTACTCCCAGATCGCCATCGCCGCCCGGCTCGGCCCCTACGAGTACGGCGCGGTCGGTCTGGCCGACGAACCGGGGACGGTGCTGCTGACCATCGGGGGGTCCGCCGCCCGTCCGGCCGTGGTGGAGTGCCCCACCGGGACCCCGCTGCGGGACATCCTGGAACTGTGCGAGGCACCGGTCGGCCCGGGGCTGCTGATCGGTGGGTTCCACGGCAAGTGGATCACCCCCGAGGCGGTGTCCGTGGTCGACGTGTCCCGGCAAGGTTTCACCAAGGTCGGTGGCACGATCGGCGCCGGCATCACCATCCCGCTCGGCGACAGCACCTGTCCGATGGGCGAGGTCGCCCGGGTGGTGCACTATCTCGCCGGTGAGTCGGCCGGGCAGTGCGGGCCCTGCCGGCTCGGCCTGCCGGACCTGGCCCGCACCGTCGATTCCCTGGTCATCGGCAGCGCGGCGGTCGACATGGTCCGGGCGGCGGCGAGTGTGGTGAAGGGCCGAGGCGCCTGCAGCCATCCGGACGGCACGTCCCGGTTCGCCATCTCGGCCCTGGAGGTGTTCACCGAGGATCTGGCCGCGCATGCCCAGGGCGACGGCTGCGGCAAGCCGGTCAAGGGTGTACTCCCGCTGCCGGCTGACGCGCCGTCCGGCGGCACCAAGCGGCTGAGTGTGGACTGGACCCGGTGCGACGGGCACGGCCTGTGCGCACACGTGGTTCCGGAGTTCATCCGGCTCGACGCGAACGGCTATCCGGCCTTCCCACCGTCCCCGGTGCCGGTGTGGTTGGAACCGGGTGCCCGCAAGGCGGTCAACATGTGTCCGGCGCTGGCGTTGCGGCTCGGCGAGGGCAAGGGCGGCCACTGACCGCAGCCACCGGCAGCGCCGCGCCGCCACCGGCGCAGCCGGTGGCTTCCCTTCCCGGCCGGCTGCTGAGACACTGCTGTGGTGTTGAAAGATGTCGATTCGCCTCGGGTGTCGCGGCGACGCGTCGCGGCGTGGTCGCTGGTGCCGGAACTGCTGGTGCTGATGCTGCTCGCGGGAGGCTTCCACTACTCGACCGCGGCGGCGGCGCCGGTGTTGACCGAGGCACAACTGCGCGACGACGCCGCGCTACGGATCGCGACCACCATCGAGCAGTCCACTGCGGACGAACATGCCGCGCACGGTCACGAGGTCAACCCGGACGAACGGATGCTGTGCACCGCCGAGGTCTGGCGGCTGGACCCGGCTACCGCCCGATCCGACGAGGTGGGCACGGCCTACGGCTACTACCTGTGCGCGACAGGTACGCCGGGCACGCCGTATCTGCTGTCCCGGATGAACGCCGGGCCGATCGTGGCCCGGCTCACCGATCCGCCTGAGCTGACCGTCACCCAGCTCGACCAGGACTTTCGGACCCAGGTCGAGGCGATGATCCCGGCGGAGTTCGTCGACCAGGCGTTCAAGGGTTTCGCCGACCCGCAACGGGCGGACGGGCTGCGGCAGCGCTTCGAACGCCAGATCAGCGCGGCGGCGTAGGTCGACGAATCCGGGTGTCAGACCGGGCCGGTGCGTCGGTTCCGGTCGGCCGCAACCGGCGCACCGGGCGGACGGCCCGGCGTACCCGGTGGCCGGCCCCCCGGTGGGCGACATCCGTTGTCAACCGGCCCATTCGGGTCCGGCGGAGCCGTTCGATCCGTTCCAGCGGCAGCAGCCCGAGCCCGGCTGCGGCGACCGCCGAACCGCCGACGATCGACCAGCCGACCGGTCCCAGCGGACGGCAGCCGAAGAACTGACTGACCACCGGCGTCTGCACCACCCCGAACAGTGCCCCGAGCGACACCCCGGCCGCCGCCAGCACGGTCGGATCACCCTTCGCGGCCACCGCGGTCTGCGCCAACTGGGCGGCCACCAACGCGGCGAGCGCCACGCTGCCGGCGCGGGCGGGGGTGCCGGTGTACCGGGCGGTCAGCCAACCTCCGGTGGTGGCCAGCGCGGTCGCCGCCGCTCGCCGGGCGACCTGTCGGTTGAGGCTGGCGCCGAGCGACGATTCCGGTCCCTCGCGGGCGAGTTCGTCGGCGCTGATCCTCCGTGGTGGGCGCGACGCCACGGCGATCGCCGGCAGCAGGTCGGTCATCAGATTGACGAACAGGATCTGCCGGGGGTTGAGTGCCTGCCGGCCGGAGATGAGCGAGCTGCCGACCGAGAAAAGGATCTCCCCGAGGTTGCCGCCGAGCAGCAGGGCGAGGGCCTCGCGCACCGACACCCACATCGCCCGCCCCTCGGCCACGCCCTCGGCGATGCTCTCGATCCGGCCGTCGACCACGATCATGTCCGCCGCCTGGCGGGCGGCGCTGGTGCCGTGATCGCCGAGGGCGATTCCGACGTCGGCGAGTTGGATCGCCGGTGCGTCGTTGGCACCGTCGCCGGTCACCGCGACGACCCGGCCGGCCTGGCGCAGCGCCCGGACCACGGCGACCTTGTGGGCCGGACTGACCCGGGCGAAGACCGCTGTCCGGGACACCAGCCCGGGCAACTGGTCCAGTCCGGCGGCGTCGAGGTCCGCCCCGGTGACCACCGCGCTGCCGTCGAGCAGGCCGAGTTGCGAGCCGATCGACTCGGCGGTGCTCGGGTGGTCACCGGTCAGCATCACCACGGTGATCCCGGCACGGTGCAACCGCCGGATGGCGTCGGCGGCGGTGTCGCGTGGCGGGTCGGCCAGGCCGAGCAACCCGTGCAGCTCCAACCGGTCGATCCGGTCGTCGTCGAGGTCCCGGCGACCGGACGCGACCCGACCGGCGACGGCGAGTACCCGCAAACCGCCGCGGGCCAGCCCGTCAATGGCCAGGTCGATCTCGCGGCGGCCGGCGTCGTCCAGCGGCACCACTCCGTCGGCGCGGCGCCAGGTCGCGCACCGCGGCAGCACCGTCTCCGGGGCGCCCTTGACGCTGATGACGGCACCACCCGGGCAGGTGCCGAGCACCGCGTGGAAGCCCCGGCCCGGCTCGAACGGCAGCTCTGCGAGGGGTTCCCAGCCTTCGGCGCCTTCCCGGATGCCCACCCCGGCCGAGTGGGCACCGTCGACCACCGCCTGGTCGGTCGGGTGGGGCAGTTTCTGACCGCCGTCCGGGACCGGGGTGGCCCGCAGCGCCGCGGCCAGAATCCGGCGCAGGTCGGAGCCCAGCGCGTCGCCCGGCTCGGTCCGGCGGCCGTCGCAGACACTCTGCAGCCGGATCGATCCCTGAGTGAGGGTGCCGGTCTTGTCGAAGCAGATCACGTCGACCCGGCCGAGCGCCTCCATCGCCCGGGGATCCCGGATCAGCACGTTGTGCCGGGACAACCGCCGGCTCGCACTGAGCTGGGCGGCGGTGGCGACGAACGGCAGTCCTTCGGGGATGGCGGCGACGGCGAGGGCCACCGAGGACCCGACCGATTCGGCCAGCCGGCCCCGCAGCAGCCCGCTGCCGAGGGTCGCCGCAGCGGCGGCGAGCGCGGTCGGTACCGACGCCGAGGTGATCTGCCGCAGCCGGGCCTGCACCCCGCCGCGTGGAGACTCGCCCTGCACCTGGTCGATGGAGCTGCCCGCCTCGGTCGACCGGCCGGTCGCCACCACGACGGCGGTTGCCGTGCCGGCGGCCACGGTGCTGCCCGCGTATACCATGCTGGTCCGGTCGGCGACCACGTCGGCTCCGGTGCCGTCGACGGTCTTCGCCACGGGGACCGATTCACCGGTGAGGCTCGACTCGTCCATCTCCAGACCGTTGGCGGTGACCAGTCGGCAGTCGGCGGGCACCGAGTCGCCCGCTTCCAGACAGATGAGGTCACCGGCTACCAGGTCCTCCGCCGGGCGGACATGCTGTTCGCCGTCGCGCTGCAACCGCACCCGCAGGGCCCCGGCGCTGAGCAGCCGGCGCAGCGCCCGCCCGGCCGCCATCTCCTGGGCCCCGGCGAGCAGCGCGTTGGCCATGATCACCGAGAGGACCATGACGGCGTCCACGGTCGATCCGGTCATCGCCGACACCCCGGCGCCGGCGGCCAACGGACCGGTCAGTGGCGTGTCCAGCTCGGCTGCGGTGGCCCGCCACAGGCCTCGTCCTGGCCCGTCGTCGGGTTGGCCACCTGACTGTTCGGCCTGCCGCTGCCGGGCCTGCACGCCGCTGAGACCTTCGGTCGAGGAGCCGAGCCGGGTGAGCACCTCATCGACCGGCATGGCGTGCCAGGGTGCCCGGCTGCGCGGCGCGGGTGCCGCCCGCCCGCGCAGCCCGCGGGCCGCCCGGTGCCCGATCGCCAGGTTGACCAGCCCAGCCACGTTGTCGATCAGTAGCGACCGCGAGCCGCCACGGGGGCTACCGTCGAGCACGCCGAGCGCGGCGGCGGCGACGGAGCCGAGCATGGCCCGCCGGGCGCTGTCGGTGCTCACTGAACGGGCCAGCGCCGTCGCCTCCAGCACCAGCCAGGCGGTCTCCAACCCGGGCGCGCAGATCAGGTGGGCGCCCCACGGCGGTCGGCGGGCGGCGGCCTGGACCACCCCGATTCCGCAGTCTGCGGCGGCCAGGGCGACGTCGTTGCGGGCGGCGATCAGGGCGACGCCGTGGCCGGCCTGCTGCAACGTCCTTACCGAGGCGGCCAGTTTCGATCCCCCGGCCACCGTCCCCGCCGCCTGGCAGCGGCTGGCGAGCAGGCTGCCGGTCGGGCCGGTCGCCGGACTGCGGCCGGCCCGGCTGCGGCCCGCGATGAGCAACTGGCCGACCTGGCGGGCTGCCGTGGTGAGCGTCTCCGCCAGCGGATCCAGCTCGGCCTCGGCGCGTACCAGGGCCCTCGGCTCCCCGTGCCGCGTCAGCACCAGCAGGTTGCCGCCGGGAGTCCCGGCCCGGTCGCCGTCCGGCGGGTCGCTGCTGCCGAGCCGGTCCAGCAGGTCGGCTGGCAACACATGGGTGAGCCGGTGCGCGGCGGTCAACGCCCAGCCGTCGGTGGCCTCGCCGCCGCCCGCTCCGCCGGTGGTCGGTCGGGGCTGGTCACAGCCGTCCCCCGGGTCGGTGACGGGATCGAGCAGCCGGGCAGCGATCCGGCGGGCCTGCTCCTCGTTACCCCTGATCGGAACCACCGCGGTGACCAGGGTGCGGCCGGTGAGCAGCATCGAGGCATCGACGATCACGGTGTCGACCCGGTCCAGCCGGCGCAGCGCGGCGGCTTCCCGCACCACCACACCCCGCCGGGCGAGGATCCGGCCGAGCTCACCGCAGTAGGCGTCGCGGCCGGTCCGGGCGCTGCGCGGGGACGCGACGGCGGTGACCCGGGCGGCCCGCTGCCGGCCGCCCGGCAGCATGGTGAGCATTCCGGCGGTGACCAGGGTCAGCGTGCTCATCCGTTGGGCGTACCGCTCGATCGGGCCGTCCGGCAGCGGTCGAGGGCGGGCCGGCGCCGGCAGCGCCGGTGCGCGACTGCTGTCCGGGTCGGGATGCAGTTCGTGGGCCCGGGCGGCCCAGACCTTGTGGTAGGCGGAATCCTCGGCGATCAGCGCGACCCGCAGTACGGCATCGGTGAGGCTGGTCAGCGGGCGTTGCGAGGCCGCTGCCACGGCGGTGCTGAACAGCGCCTGGCCCAGGTCGGCGCCGACCGGGCCGAGGGTACGGCGCAACCAGGCACGCAGCTGCGGCACGTGCTCGAAGGCGGCGGGCAGCGCGGCGAGTTCGTTGGGTAGTGCGGGCAGCCGGAGTACCTTGCCGACGGTTCCGACGCCGGCGCCGATCAGATCACCGGCCAGTGACACGGCGTTGCCGAGGCCGGCATCAACATGCGTGGTGCCGGTCACTTGCGGGGCGACGCACCGCTCCGCGTCGGCCAGCGCGGCGACGAGCCGGGAGTTGCCGATCACCTCGGGGTCGAACCGGACCACCATCCGGCCCAGCGCGCCGTTCCAGGCCGCCCAGTGCACTCCGTCGACCTCGTGCAGGGCCTGTTCCAGCCGCTGCACGTCGGCGATCACCCGACCATGGTCGTCCGTGCTGACCTCGAGATGGGCGTGGCCGTCGTAGGCCCAGGCATGCCGGGCGTGGGCCATCCGGCGGTGCCGTACCGAGCTGATGGTGGCTGCCGGACGCTCCAGCACGGGCGTCACCTCCCTGGCGTCGGTCCGCCCCGGGGGGGATGACGGTCAGCGCTGGCTCTCGTCTTCTCACCGTAGGGCCGGGCGATGCGTAGCTGAGTGGGTTTCCTGTTTTCGGGGCTGGTGGCCGGTCCGGAAGGGGGCCGATCTGTCACTTTGAGTAGCTATGCCGTCGCTCTATGCTTGAGGTGCTGCTGTGGTCGTCGATCGGCCGTCAGCGGTGCTGGTGGGAGGGGACCGCCGTGACGCAGCCGGATGACTGGGACAGCCGTACGCTGATCGCGCTCGCCGGCCGCCCCCGGGCCGCCCCCGGTCTCGTCACGGTGCTGCGCGAGGTGGCCTTCCGGTACGGTGACCGGCTCGGCGACGCCGAGCGTGCCGACCACGACGGCGAACCGCAGTGGCACCGCCGGGTCCGGCAGGCGTTGGACCGGCTGCGCGTCGCCAATCTGGTCACCGGTGGCCGGACCTGGTCGTTGACCGACGCCGGTCGGGCGCGGGCTACGCTGCTGGCCGGCCACGGGCCGTCGTCCGGGCCGTCGTCCGTGCCGGCCTCCGACGGGTCGGCCGCCACCGGCGGCAACGACACCAACGGTGCGCCCGGTCCGGACCGTCCAGCGCCGCTCGCCGCGCCCGGGGTGATCACCGATCCGTTGCGGGCGGTCACCGGGCGGCAGCGCCTCGGCTTCCCACTCGGTCCGGACGAGCCGGTGCCGGTGCTGGTCGCGGTCAACCTGCACTTCGCCGGTGGGCCGCAGCGCGCCACCGAGCAGTTGGCCGGACTCTGGTTCCGGGTCACCGCGGGTCGGCACCCCCGGCCACTGGCCGGCGAGTACGTCGTCGGGGAACTCAGCGTCAACCAGATGAAGCGGCTGGTAGCGGCGGACACCGTGGTCGGCGATCCGCATCAGCGCAGCGTGCACAGAATCTGGCCGGACTTTCCCGTCCGACCGCAAATCGACGTCTCGGCGGCCACCATCAAGGCGGACGCGGCCCGGCGGACCTTCAACGCCACCGGCGAACGGATCGTCTGGGCGGTCGTTGACTCGGGCATCGACGCCCGGCACCCGCACTTTGCCAGCTACGCGACGCTCAGCGCACCCGAGGTCCGCGACCTGCACCGCAACTTCCCGCCCGGGGCGCGACCCCGGGTGGGCGACGCGCTGACCGACGACAGCGGCCACGGTACCCACGTCGCGGGGATCATCGCCGGCGGCGTGGACGACTGGGTGCGCCGGCATCCGCAGCGCACGGTACGAGTGATCGAGCACCGCTACGACATCGACGATCCGGCCGTTCCGGTCCCGGTGTCCCGTCCGGTGGTCGACCCGGCCTCGATGGTCGGTGTCGCGCCGCTGACCAGGTTGGTCAGCCTGAAGGTGCTGCACGGTGGGGGTGATCTCACCGAACGGGTGTCCCGGGTGATCGCCGCGCTGGCCTACGTACGCGAGGTCAACGCGCGCAGCGACCGGGTGATGCGCATCCACGGGGTCAACCTCAGCGTCGGGTACGAGTTCGATCCGGAGTGGTTCGCATGCGGCCAGTCCCCGCTCTGCCGGGAGGTGGACAAACTGGTTCGGTCCGGGGTGGTCGTGGTGACCGCCGCAGGGAACTCGGGGTACGGCGCGGTGGGCGCGCCGTTCGGCGTACCGTCGCGGTTCGCGCTGGGTGCGACGATCAACGATCCGGGCAACGCCGAACGCGCGATCACGGTCGGGTCGACACACCGCGACATGCCGCACACCTACGGGGTGTCCTACTTCTCCTCGAAGGGGCCGACCGGCGACGGCCGCCGTAAGCCGGACCTGGTCGCTCCCGGCGAACGGATCGTCTCCTGCGCGGCGGGCGCCCGGCTGACCACGACCGAGGACGGCGGCCCGGACCCGCACACGGCGGTCTACCTGGAGGAGTCCGGTACGAGCGTGGCGGCGCCACATGTCTCCGGTGCGGTCGCTGCGTTCCTGTCGGTGCGTCGGGAGTTCATCGGCCAGCCGGAGCGGGTCAAGCAGATCCTGCTCGACACTGCCGTGCCGCTCGGCCGCGACCGGCACTTCCAGGGCCACGGGCTGGTGGACCTGATGCGGGCACTGCAGTCGGTGTGACCACCGGTGGCGGCGGAAAGGGGCCCGATGACGGACCGACGGATCGGCGGTCTCCCGTGGTGGGAGCTGCGCTTCGACGCCGCAGGGGATCCGGACCCGGTGTCGGTGACCGGGCTGCTGTCCGGTGCCCGTGCCCGTGGCGTCACCGATCTGGTGGTGTTCGCGCACGGCTGGAACAACGATCGGGATGTCGCTGACGCGCTTTACGCCGCCTTCTTCAATGTGCTCGCCGGCCAGGTGCGGCGGGCGGGACCATGGGCGGAGAGTCTCGGGCTGGTCGGCGTGCACTGGCCGGCACGCCGGTGGCCCGACGAGCCGGCACCGGACTTCGAGCCGGCCGGCGCGGCATCGCCCGGTCCCGGTCCGGCCGGGCTCGGCGGCGCAGCTGCCGGGGCAGGTCCGGTCGGCCGGCGTCGCGGCACGGGCCGTCCCCGATTGGCGGGTCTGGACGACGAGACGCTGAACGTGCTGCGGGCCACCTTCCCCGCTGGCGCTCCGGCCCTGGACCGGATGGCGCACCTGCTCCGCACCTCGCCCACCCGGCCCCGGGTGTGGGCCTTCGCCAACGAGCTCCGCCAGTTCGCGATGATGACCGCCGACGGTTGCGGCGACGAGGGCGACTCAGCACCGACCCGCCCGGAGCTGACGGAGGCCGAGGGACCTGTGGACGATCCGACTCCGGCCGGGCCCGCACCGGCGCTGCCCGCGATGCTCGACGTTGACCCGGTCATGTTGTATGCCCGCTTCCTCGACGAGTTGCGGCGCTGCCACACCCCGCTGGACGCGGCGGCGGTCGGCGGCGCGGCCGGGCTGGCGGACCCGCTGCGCGGAATCTGGTACGGGGCCAAGGAGGCGTTGCGGCAACTGACCTACTGGCAGATGAAGGGCCGGGCCGGTCGGGTCGGGCGGGTCGGCCTGGGGCCGCTGCTGACCCGGCTCGCCACGGTGGCACCGTCCGTGCGGATCCACCTGGTCGGGCACAGCTTCGGGGCCCGGCTGGTCAGCTTCGCCGCCGACGCGGCACAGCCGGCGGTCGGCGGCGCGGTTCGCCCGGTGCGGTCGTTGACCCTGCTGCAAGGGGCGTTCTCCCGGTTCGCCTTCGCCCCAGCGCTGCCGTTCGACCCGGTCCGGTCCGGTGCCCTGGCCGGCCTGCCGGCCCGGATCGACGGGCCGGTTTCGGTCTGCTTCTCGACCAACGACTTGGCCCTGGGCGTGTTCTATCCGCTTGCCTCGCTGGCCGCCGGGGATGACGCCGCCGCGGCCCCGGCGCTCACCGAGCGGTGGGGGGCACTCGGCTTCCACGGCGCCACCGGTGTCGGTGCCCGGTCGTTGCCGCTGGCGGCGGCAGGCCACGGGGGCAACCGACTTGAGCACCGGCGGGTCCACAACGTGGACGCCACCGCCGTCGTGCGTCGCGGTGGGCCACCGTCCGGCGCGCACAGTGACATCGTCCATCCCGAACTCACCTGGCTGGTCCTGGCGGCCGGCGGGCTGGTGCCGCCACCGGGCTGAGTGAATGAGCGTCACGTACGCGGGTCATCGGCAACCACGTCCAGTGTCAGTTGTGATTCTGCCTCTGCATAGCTATCCAGCCGGGTGTTCATCAGCTGCAGGACTGACTCCGGGTAGTCGATGGACGCTTTCCGGTGCTGATTTTGTCTCGTATGTGTTACATGCTGGGTGGGTATCGCATCGATTCAGACGCACCCACCGACGAAAGGCCCACCGCATGTCCGCACCACACCTGCGCCGGTCCGGGGTCGTCGCGCTCGCAACGCTGCTCGCCACGGTCCGACCCGGCCGCCGACGGCGTCTCCCACCGGTCCGTCCGACGCGGCGGCCCTTCCATTTCGACGCGTCGACCTTCCCGGCTGGAGCGGGCACAGCCTGTTCCAGCCGGGGTCGACCGTGCCCCGTCGGCGCCTAGTCGAAGAACCGGGCGAGATGACCGGGTGCCGGGTCGGGTTCATCCGCGCGGGTGGCGACCAGATCGGCGAATACCGTGGCCCCGTCGCAGGAGGCGTGCTGGGGATACCAGCGTCCAGCAGTCCCCGGCTGCTGGCAGATGCCCTTGATCGTCTGCAGGTCGAAGAACCGCAGGTGGGTCGGATCCGCGACCGCGTTGACGTGTCGCCACCACGGCGAGAGCACATGTAGCACACCGCCGGGACGCAGTACCCGGTGGCACTCGTCGATCAGGCGCAGGTAGTCGGTCAGGTGCTCCAGCACGTGCACCGCGAAGATCTGATCCGCCGCGTTGTCGCGCACCGGCAGGCCGTCACGTAGATCGGCGACGATCGCCACCGCCTTGCCCGGTCGCTGGTCCAGGCCGATGTTGCCGGGGTACTGCGGGCCGTCGCCGCAGCCAATGTCCAGGATCACCGGCTCGGTGCCGGCGACCCGGACGCGGTCCCAGACCCCGTGTACCCCCGCCAACCGTCCGATCGCCTCGCGGACCCGACGCAGCGCCGCCTCGTCGGCGACGTCGCCGGTCAGATGCGCGACGCCACCGTCGAACCGGACCTCGACGTCGAGGTCACGCAGCCGGGGATCGGCGGCCAGCAGATCGAGGGCGGTGGCGGTCAGGTAGCCGTCGTGCAACCGGTGCCGGGCGCTGGAGAACTCCGCGTAGAACACCCGACGCCGGTACCCGGCGTCGACCGGACGAAACACGCTACGTCCGCACCGCCCGTCGTGCGTCGGAGGTTCAACCAGGTCGGCCGAGCTCGGCCAGCAACTGCTCGGCGTTGACGAACCGCTCGGCGGGCAGCGCCCGTAGCGCCTGCAGCAACGCGGTGTCCGCGCCGAGTTCCTGGGCCCGCCGGAGCAGGTCCTCGCGGGAGAGCGGGAAGTCCAGGCCGTCGACGTAGTCGGGGAGCCGCGGTGCGTCGGTCATGGTGGCAGCGGTACCCGGCCCCGGGCCGGTCCACGCCTGCCCGCCGGACATCAGGTGACCGGAGCCCGGTCGCGCGACCGGCTGTCACCGGTCCGAGCTCACTCCACCCGGGTGACGCGGCGTCATCCGGGTGGCTGCCACGATCACCAACAGCTCAACCGGCCCGCGCCGGACGCCGGTACGAGGGGGGACGGTCATGCCGCGCGCAGTGGGAATCGACCTGGGCACCACCAACTCGGTCATCGCTGCGGTCTCGGGGGGCCGGCCCACGGTCGTACCGAACGCGACCGGGTCGCGGACCACGCCGTCGGTGGTGGCGTTCACCGAGGCCGGAGCCCTGCTGGTCGGTGACGCCGCCTGCCGGCAGGCGGTGCTCAACCCGTACGGTACCGTCCACTCCGCCAAACGTTTCGCCGGGCGGCGCTACGACGAGGTCGGCCGAGAGGCCGCCGAGGTGGTCTTCGACGTGGTCGGTGACGGCGGCCTGGCCCGGTTCGACGTCAAGGGCCGCCGGTACGCTCCGGAAGAGATCAGCGCGCTGGTGCTGCGCACCCTTGCCGACGAGGCTGCCAGAACGCTCGGTGAACGGATCGACCGGGCGGTGGTCACCGTACCAGCGCATTTCGACGACGCCCAGCGCACCGCGACCCGCGAGGCAGGCCGACTCGCCGGCCTGGAGATCCTGCGGCTGCTCAACGAACCGACAGCTGCCGCGCTGGCCTACGGGCAGCACCTGCGCCAGCGGCAGACGATCCTGGTGGTCGATCTCGGTGGCGGGACCTTCGATGTCAGCGTGCTGACCGCCGGTGACGGCACGGTCGAGGTCCGCGCCGCAGCCGGCGACACCCACCTGGGCGGTGACGACTTCGATCACCGTCTGGTGGAGCACCTGATCGCCGAGTTCCACCGGGACCACGGCATCGACCTGGCAGCGGATCCACAGACCCGGCGGCGGGTGGTCGAAGCGGCTCGGCGGGCCAAGGAGGAACTGTCAGCGGTCACCGAGGCGGAGGTCAACCTGCCGTTCGTCGCGTCCGATGCCGCGGGTCCCAAACACCTGCGGACCCTGATTGACCGGCCGTCGTTCGACGAACTTACCGGTGACCTGGTGGAACGCTGCCGCAATCCGGTGGAGCAGGCGATGCGGGACGCGCGGGTCGCCCCGGCGGACCTTGATCAGGTGCTGATGGTCGGTGGCGCGACCCGGATCCCCGCAGTGCGCGACCTGCTGCGTCGGCTGACCGCCGGTCAGGAGCCGCAGCTGCTGATCAACGCCGACGAGGTGGTGGCACTCGGCGCCGCAGTGCAGGCCGGGCTGCTCATCGGCACGGGCGGACCTGCCCGGTTGCGTGACGTCACGCCGCTCGCCCTCGGACTGCAGGCACATGACGGGACGATGGCGACGATCATCGAGCGCAACACCGCCATCCCGGTCCGCCGGACCCAGGTCTTCTCCACCGCGGAGGACGGCCAGACCAGTGTCGACGTCGTCGTCCGGCAGGGCCAGCGCCGACGGGCGGCGGACAACCGGATTCTCGGGCGGTTCCGGTTGTCCGGAATCCGGCCGGCGCCGCGTGGGGTTCCCCGGATCGAGGTCACCATCGACACGGACGCCGACGGACTGGTGACGATCTCAGCGCGCGACGCCGACGGCGGTAGCCGTCAATCGATCGTGGTGACCGAGATCGTCGAGCCACGGTCGCCGGCGGGCGACGCCGGGCCGGTGGCCGCCGCCACCGACCCCGCCGGGGATCTGGAGTCACTGATCGAGTTGGTCGAGCAGGAACTGACCGGACCGGCCACCGGAGTGCCCGCCCACGAGCGCACCCGGGCCCGGATGCTTCTCGACGACGCCGGGGGCGCGTTGCGTGAGCACGCCCCGGTGGAGCGGCTGCGGACGCTCGCGGCGGAGCTGCGACAGGTCGCCGTCGTACTCGTTCCGGCGATTACTGATTCCGTTGGTCGCACCGAACGTGACTAACTGATCAACCGGCCGGCCGCGTGTTCCGTTGTCGAGCCGTGCGTTCAGTCACCGGGGCGCAGTGCATCAGCCGCCGCCGAGTCGATCGTCCGTTGTCGGCGGTTCGCCGCAGCACTGCCAAATTGTTGGGTGCCGGCGGCGCGGGCCGCCCGGCCGCGCGGTCCGGTGCCACGGCTGCTTCCCGGGTCCGGCCGGCCGGCACCGGGTCGTCCCAATCGGGTCGTGCCCGCCCGGCCGGTCGACGGGCCGGTGGCTGCGTGCCGGGCCGGCGGCAGTACTTCCTCCTCTTCGACCGGAGTAGCCAGCTCACTGCGGGCCCTGGGCAGCCAGTCGGGATGGTGCCGGCGGAGGAACGTGAAGAGGCCCTCGCGTAGCTCGCACCGCAGGTCCCACGAGCTGGGCGCGTCGGCGGCCGAGGCGAGCAGCCGTATGCAGATGGTCGTCTCGGTCGCGTCAACCACCTGCATCACCCACTCCCGACGGTCCCACAGAGCGGAGGCGTCAACGATGCGGTGCGCCTCCGCCCGCAGCACGTCGATGTCGGCGGTGAAGTCCAGGTGCAGGATCACGCTGCCCAGCACCTGCGCCTCGTTGCGGGTCCAGTTCTGAAACGGGGTGGTGGTGAAGTAGGATGTCGGCAGGATCAGCCGGCGGTGGTCCCAGACCCGTACCACGACATAGGTGAGCCGGATCTCCTCAACCCGGCCCCACTCCTCGTCGACCACCACGACGTCGTCGAGGCGCAGTTCGTCGCTGAAGGCGAGCTGCAGCCCGGCGAACACGTGGCCGAGCACCGACTGGGCCGCCAGGCCGGCCACCACCCCGGCCACGCCGGCCGAGGCGAGCAGAGATGCGCCCAACGCCCGGAGCTGGGAGAACGTCATCAGCGTCGCCGCCAGCGCGACGATACTGATGATCACTGCGGTGAGCCGGCGGAGCAGACCGATCTGGGTACGGGCGCGTCGCCGCCGTCGGTTGTCCGCCATGTCCACCGGCAGCCGGCGGAACGCGGTGTCCTCGAAGACGAACAGGATCCGGATTACCAGCCAGGCGCCGGCGTAGATCAGCGCGAGCAGCAGGATGTGCAGTGCTTCGTCACGGACCTCGCCGGTGATCCCGCTGAACGGCACCGCGAGCAGCAATCCGGTGACCAGCAGCGCGGCGCTCCATGGCCGGTAACATTCCCGGTGCAGGGTGTTGAGGAACGGTGCGACCCGGCCGCGCGCCGCGTGCCGGACCACTCTGCCGGATAGCCACGCCAGGGCCAGCGAGCCACCAACCGCGACGACCACCGTCGCCACTGCCCGACCCAACTGCTCGTCCCACACGGCCCGGTGACCTCCGTCCGCCGCCCCGGTCAGCTACCGGGTTCCACGGTGATCCGGTTCTCCACGGCGGTGACTCCCGGCGCCGACCAGGCAATCCGCTCCGCCTCCTCACGCTCCAGCCAGGAGCGGACCACCCCCTTGACGATGACCCGGCCACCGTCGGTGTCGACGGTGACCTGCCGGGCGTCGGTGGCGGCGCTGCGCACCAGCGCGTCCTCGATGCTGCGTCGCAGTTGCGGTGCGGAAGGGTTGATCCGGGGACGGACGGCGATCAGATTCGTCACCCCGCGTACCCCGGAGAGCCGGCGTACCGCACGCTCCGCCGCTCGGCGCTGGAACTCCCATTCGACCTCGCCCTTGAGCGTGACCCACCCGTGAGCGACGGTAACCTCGAGCCGTTCGATCGGAACGAACGCGTCCCACTCCAGCGCCCGGGTGGCGGCGCCAGCGACATCGGCGTCGGTCCGCTCCGCTGAGCTGGGCAGTCGTACCTCGATGTCGTTCGCGACCGCGGTCACCCCACGCACCCGGTGAGTGGTGCGCTCCGCCGCCCACTTCTTGCCGTAGTTGTCGACCCAGCCCAGCAGTGTCACCACGCCCTCCAGTACGGTCACGCCGATCTCGTTGGGCTGGACCCGGGCGTCCCATTTGAGTTCCTCGAGGACGTCACGCTGGATCTCCTCGTCCGTACGCACCGTCGCGGCGGTCAATTTTCCTCCAACGAATGTCGTCGTGCCGGGCTGCCGGTGGACTCAGAGCAGACGTAGTTCACGTGCCCGGCGTACGGCCTCCCGGCGGCGGGGGGCACCGAGCTTTTGGTAGATGTTGCGGACGTGGGTCTTGACCGTGTTCACCGACAGGAACAGCTCGGCGGCGATCTCACCGTTGGACAGCGTCCCCTGCAGGTACCGCAGTACGGTCAGTTCCCGGTCGGTGAGCGGTTCGGCCAGCGCCGGTGCCGGACGGTGCCGATCGGCGTGTCGCCGACCGGCACCGTCGACGAGATCGTTGACAAGGTTCCGGTGCCGGGTCGGTGAGTCGAGGTGCTCGACCAGCAGATCCCGCGCGGGGGAGCCGGCGTGGTTGAACACCAGCCGGTGATTGTCCGGCGCGGCCAGGTCGAGCACCTGTTCGAGCAGCTCGCGGGCTCGACGTTGGTCACCCATCCGATGGGTGGCGACGGCCGCGACCAGCCCGGCGGTCAACCGTTCCAGCAGGGTCACCGGCTGGCGTTCCGGCCGCGTCACCAGCGGGTCCGCCGGTGATCCGCCGTCCGGCGCCGACCACTGGGGCAGCACTGCCAGCGCATCGGCCGGTTCGTCGGTGAGCAGATGTAGCCGGGCCAGTGCGATCGCCACCGCCGGTGCTCGCTCGTCGTGGCTCCCGGCCAGCAGCAGTTCCCGGGCGCCGTCGAGGTCACCACAGGCCATCCGGGCCTCGGCTAGGGCCAGCCAGCGCAGCCGGCTGTGCTGGCCGTCGGGCGGCTCCCGGTCCATCGGCGCCGTCGTCAGCAGATCAGCGACCGCGGCGAAGTCCCCCTCCGCCTGTCGAAGCGCGGCCTGGACCACCGGGAGCAGCCCGGTGACCGTTCCCGGTGTCCCGGGCACGATCAGCGCTGCGGCCAGATCCAGCTGCCGGGTCGCGTCCGGCAGTTCGTCGCGGTACAGGGCGACCAGGGCGAGCGCAAGATGGGCGGCTGCGGCGTGGCCGGCACACCGACGTCCCGGGCAGGCCGTGGTGACCAGGGTCTGCTGGGCGGCGTGGTAGGCGGCCGTCAGCTCACCCCGCCGGGCATGCAGCAGCGCCAGTTGACCGGCGGCGTACCGGGTCGGGCAGCCGTACCCGTCGGTCGCCGGGGCGGTGACCAGACCGGTCAGCACCGCCTCGGCGCCTGCCAGGTCGCCGCGACCGAACCGGACCGTTCCGAGCATCGCCTTCGCCACCGTGTCTGCCCGCTCACCCCGGGTCTGCGTGTCCCCGGCCGGTGCACCTGCGGTCGTCGCGGCCAGACCGGTGGTGGCCAGCAACTCGTCGGCGTGGCTCAGCGCCTCGTCGTACCGGCTCCCGTCGATCGCGACCACGATCCGGGCGGCGATGCTGGTCGGTTCCTGTGGGCAGATGTCGGGCGGCGGTCCGGCCGCCGGCCGGCCAGCGGTCTCCAACCGGTCGACGGCGGCAGCCAACGCCAGGCCCGAATGGCCGGGGTCCAGGCCGGTGGGCAACGGGGTGTGCCGGGCGTCCTCGTGACCGCAGAGCAGTAGTTCTGGCCAGTGCTCGTCCACCAGTCGGCCGGCACCGGACAGGTCACCGCAGGCCAGCCCGTGCCGGACCGCCGCCAGCGGCCGGCCGTGAGCGCGATGCCACCGGTACGCCCGCTCGTGCAGCCGCGGGATTTCGTCAGGGAACCGGCTGCTCAACTCGGCGTACAGCACGTCGCTGAGCATCCGGTGACAGCGGTACCAGGTCGGGTCGCCGCCTGCGGCGACGATGAAGCCGGCGGCGTCGCGGGCGGCTGCGGCCAGCTGCTCCTCGCCGTCGTCACGCCCGGTCAGTTCGTCGGCCAGGGACCCGCAGACCCGGTCCAGCACCGAGGTACGGACCAGCGTCTGATGCGTCAGCGCGGCCTGCCCGGCGAGCACCTCGGCGGACAGGTAGTCGGCGGCCGGATCGGGATCGGCGCCGACGTACTCCCGTACCGTCGTGGGGCCTTCGCCGGCCTGCAACACCAGACTGGCCAACCGGACCCCGGCCGGCCACCCCTCGGCCCGGTGGTGCAGTTCGCGGATCTGCTCGGTGGCCGGGCCGAGACCCTGCGCGTCGACTAGACGGGCACTCTCGGTCAAGGTCAGCGCAAGCTCGGCGGCTCGGATCTCGGTCAGCTCACCGGTCAACCGGTACCGGTGCAGCGCGAGCGCAGGTTCGGTGCGGCCGGCCACCACCAGACGCAGTCGCCCACGGCAGTGCCGCAGCAGGAATTCGATTCCCCGGACCACCTCGGGATCCGTGACGGTGTGCGCGTCGTCCAGCACCAGTAGGACCGGCTCCGGCTGAGCGGAGATCACCGACGCGAACCGGGGCAGGAAGAGTTCGGGATCGGCACGGCCGGGAGCGGGCGGTGCGGGCCGGTCCGGGTCCCGGCGGGCCGTCTCGGCGGCGAGCGCCGCGTGTAGGTACGACCAGAACCGGTCGCCGCGGTCGGTGGACTCCAGGGTCAGCCAGATCGCACTGCCCCTGGCCCGTCGACCGACGAACCAGCCGGCCAGCAGCGCGGTCTTGCCCCACCCGGCCGGTGCGACCAGCAGCGTCAACGGGCCACGCGTACCGACCTCCAACCGGGCGGTCAGTCGTGGCCGATCCAGCAGACCAGCCGGTGGATCCGGCGGGGCGGTCTTCGACCCGAGCAGTGGCGCCGAATCGAGGTTCGTCGGAGCGGTCAGCCGGAGCGCGCGATGCTGTCCCGCTACGGTTTCCTGTCCGGCTGTGCGCATCCGCCACTCCCGTCGCTGTGCCGGCGGAGCTTGCCTGTGCGCCCCGCCGGCCCTGACTGTGTTTCGCGGGTGGCGTTCCCCAACCTGTCCGGTTCTAACGCGCCATCGTCGCAGCGGACCATCCCGGTCGAGTGACCTTGGCTCATCCGGGTCGGCACCGGCATCGGGCCACGGACCGGGGGAGAAAGGTGCTCGGTTGTCCGATTTTGTCGATGGGGACTTTCCCCGTTGGCGGACTCCGGCCGGCAGGCCCGCTCCGCGCTGACATATCAGTTTTTGTCCCTCCCTACCGGGTACCCGGTGCACATCCGGCCGTAGTGTCGGCTCAGCGCAGGGGGTGCGCCGTGAACGACGTTCCGTCCACGCACACCGAGCAGCACAAGCCGCTGCGGATTGCCATGATCGTGCCGCCCTACTACGAGCTACCTCCGCCCGGCTATGGCGGCGTCGAACAGGTCTGCGCCGCTCTGGTCGACGCGTTGGTCGCCCGGGGCAACGAGGTGACGCTGTTCGGAGCCGGCAGTCGGACCGGGACCGCCGCGAACTTCGTCAGTACCGTCCGCGAGTTGCAGGCCGACCGGCTCGGTCACTCACTGCCGGAACTCGTGCACCTGGCCCGGGTGGACCGGCTCATCGAGGACGACACCTTCGACGTGGTGCACGACCACACCACCGTCGGTCCGCTCGCCGCCGCCCGTCGGCGGGTACCGACGGTGGTCACCGTGCACAACTCGCCGGACGGCGAGCTGGGCGAGTATCTGCGCGGTATCGACCGGGCCGTCGCGTTGGTGGCGATCTCGTACGCGCAGCGCCGAGTGGGCAGCGGCCTGCCGTGGGCGGCGACCGTGCATAACGGGCTGGCCGCCGACGTTCGGCCCAAACCGGTGCCGGCCGACGGCCCGGTGTTGTGGCTCGGGCGGTTCGCGGCGGACAAAGGCCCGGACCTGGCGATCGAGGCCTGCCGTACAGCCGGTGTGCCGCTTGTTCTTGCCGGCAAGGCGACCGAGCCGTCCGAGCGACGCTATCTCGAGGACGTCGTCCAGCCGATGCTCGGCCCCGACGTCGAGCTGCTGGTCAACCCCGACCGGCAGCGGTGCTGGCAACTGCTCGCCGAGGCCCGGTGTCTGCTCATGCCGATCCGCTGGGAGGAACCGTTCGGGATGGTGATGCTGGAGGCGATGGCCTGCGGCACCCCGGTCGTCGCCCTGAACCGCGGTGCGGTGCCGGAGGTGGTGCGCCACGGCGAGACGGGGATGGTCTGCACCGACCCGGCCGAGCTGCCGGAGGCCATCGAGCGGGTTGGGCAACTGGACCCGCAGGTGTGCGCTGAGCACGTACGGTTGTCGTTCTCGCCGGACCTGATGGCGTCCCGGTACGAGCGGATCTACCACCGGTGGAAGTACGCGATGTCGCTCGCGGTGCCGACTGACGGCGAACCGGAGCCGGCGCAGCGACTGGAGCACGACCTGCTGCCGCTGGCGGTCGACTGCTGATCTGGCGGGTGCGGGCGGCTGGGTAGCTGCCCGCACCAACCCCGACGGCGGGCGGTCCACTGCCTGCGACTGCGCGACCGCCCAGGTGGCAGTTCGTGACCAGCCGCGTAGGGTGGAGCACGAGCAACGGTCCCGGTGCGCCTGTCCGGGCCCGTCGACTGGGACAAGGGAGTGAGGCCTGGCTGGTGAGCACCGCCGAAGTTGCGGACTGGGAACCGGGCGACGGGCGGGTCTGCACACCCGAGCCGACGGCGACGGCGGCTTCCGGAGCTGTCCCGTTCGGTGCCACGGCTGATCCCCGACCGCGGCACGGGGAGCCGACCACACCGCCCACCGCAGCTCCCAACGGACCGGCCGGGCAGACTACCGTCGACAACTTCCGCGAAGGGCTGCTGATCTGCGACGGTGCCGGGGTGGTCCGGCAGCTGGACGCCACCGCCCGACGGCTGCTGCCGGAACTGGTTCTCGGGCAGGTGGCCGCCGCCAGCGGCATCGCCGGGCTGGACCTCGTTACCTTCAACAGCTTCGCTGCCGCGGAGCTGACCCACCATGGGCATCGGCTGCGGTTGCGCCGGGTTCCCCTGACGCACGACCGGATTGCCTGGTACGTCGACGATACGACCGAGCCCACCGCGCGCGCCGACGCCCTGCTCGCCGAGCGGGCCCGTTGGATGTTCCTGGCCAACGCCAGCCAGCAACTCGGCAACCCACTGCATGAGGACCGGGCGGCTCGGGCCGCCGTGCGGCTCGCGGTGCCGACGTTGGGACAGTTCGCGGTGCTGGTGGTCGCACCCCGCCGTGGTCGCGCCCACTGGTGGCGGGCCAGCGACCCGGGCGCCGGTGGGAAGCCACCGGTCGACGGTGGCACGATCGCGGTGGACGAGTTGCCGCCGGCGTTCACCGAGGCGTTGCGTGGCGTCGAGGCGACGTCCCTGGACTGGCTTGCCGAGCAACTCGTCGACCTGGGTTGGCTGTTCCCGCCGCCAGGCCGGGACTTCGCCGTACGGGTCGCCGCTCTGCCAGGCAGCACGCATCCGACTGGTGTGCTGCTGGTCGCCCGACCCGGTCCGGTCGGGTACGACGACGCCGATCTACACCTGTTGCGGGGGTTTGCCGCCCGCGCCGGCTCGGCGCTCGACGCCGCGGTGCTGTACCGCCACCAGGCGGAAATCGCGGAGACCCTGCAGGCTAGCCTGTTGCCGGCGGTGCCCCGACCGGTGCCGGGTGTGCAGTGGGGCACCGCGTACCGGCCGGCCCCGTCGTCGCTGCGTATCGGCGGCGACTTCTACGGCGCATTCGACCTGCCCGACCGCGAGGTACTGTTCTTTTTCGGTGATGTCTCCGGTAAGGGCGTTGAAGCGGCGGTGTTCACCGGTCAGGTACGCCAGGCGCTGCAGGCGCTGCGTAGTGTCGAGACCGATCCGAGACGACTGCTCCGGCTGCTCAACGAGTCGGTCCTGGAGACGACTCAGGCCCAGGGGCAGGGCCGGTTCGCGACGATGGTGCTCGGGTCGGCCCGTCCGGGCCGCGAGGGTGGTCTGACGCTCACCCTGGCCGGTGGTGGTCACCTTCCGCCGTTGCTGCTGCGCGGCGACGCGACGGTGCAGACGGTGCCGCTCAGCGGCATGCTGATCGGCGTGGTCCCGCAACCGCGGATCGGTCAGTTGACCGTCGACCTCGCGCCCGGTGAGACGTGCCTGCTCTACAGCGACGGGGTCACCGAGGCCCGTGGCGGGCGGTACGGCATCGAGCAGTACGGTCTGGACCGGCTCACCCAGGCGCTGCAGGGGTGTCATCAGATGCCGGCGCCGGCACTCGCCGAACGGGTGGAGCAGTTGGCGGGGGACTGGCTGGCCGGCCGCGAGCACGACGACATCGCCGTGCTCGCGATTCGTGCTGAGCCGGCCGGCCAGCGGCAGCGGGACCGGCGTCTGCCCGCCGGGCCCGGCCCAGGGCCGGAGAACCGACGGTAGTGGTCGCCCCGTCAGCGGTCGAGGTAGGTGGCGCGTACCCGGCCCTGCTGGCCTGCCTGGCGGCCGCAGACGAGGTCGCGGCGCTGGCGTTGGCTGACGAGTTACTGGAGGCCGGGGTCCCGGCCGAGTCGGTACTGCTGGATCTGATCGCGCCGGCCCAGGTCCAGGTCGGCCGATGGTGGCAGCGCAACGAGTGGTCGGTGGCCCAGGAACACGCGGCGACGCACATCAGTGAGTTGATGGTCGCTGCGGTCACTACCCGGGCCGCACCCCGGCCACACCGTGGCAGGGTGATCGTGGCTTGCCTGGACGGGGAGTGGCACGCGCTGCCTCCCCGACTGGTCGCCGAGGTCCTGCGGCTGCGTGGCTGGCAGGTCACCTTTCTGGGCGCAAGTGTGCCGGCCGTGCACCTGATGACCTATTTGCACCGGCACGACCCGGTGGCGGTGGCACTGGCCTGCGCATTGCCGATGCGTCTGCCGCAGGCGCATCGCACCATTCAGGCCTGCCAGCGGGCCGACGTGCCGGTCCTGGTCGGCGGCCGGGGCTTCGGACCCGACGGCCGGTGGGCCCGGGCAATGGGGGTGGCGTGGGCTCCGGACGCTCGGGCCGCGGCGGACCTGCTCGCCGACACCGACGGTGACCTGGTCCGGACGGTCGGGGCGACCAGCCGGCTCGGCGGCGAGGAGTACGCCGCGCTGGTAAGCCGGCGTGCGGAGATTATCGACGTCGCGCTGGATGATCTGCGGCACCGGGAACCGTCGACGGCCGGCTACACCACCAGGCAGTGGGACGCGACGGTCGCCGATCTCGGTCACCTGGTGGACTTCCTTTCCGCTGCGGTCTACGTGGACGACTCCACGTTGTTCGTCGAGGCCGTCGACTGGACGACGGAGGTACTCGGGTCCCGCGGCGTCCCGATGACGGGCATGCAACGTACTCTGAGTGCATTTGCAAGCACATTGAGTGACTCTTCTCGGGCCTGTCGGTTTCTGCTCGACGGCCGGCGAGCCCTTGACTCCTGTGATCGAAGGTGATTTCACGGGCGGGGCCGACGGATTCGATGGCTGGCGGTTGATCGATCTGTCCCTTGTGTGGCACTAGTCGCGAGCATGTTCACCGACTGTTCCCAAAAACGGGCGCAAAGTAATTAACGCAATAATAATCGCGTACTGGCGCAAAAGACATTTAGCTATACCAAGCGCAACTTATCTTCCCTATCCTTCGGGTGTATCCCAGGGATTGAGGAGGTGGCGACATGCGTGACAACGATTGGCTGTGATCCCGGACCTGTTCGATGGACGGTGAGTTATGAGACGCTAACGCGAGGCTCATGTGGATGAAACTGTCCAGACGAGAAGTGAGGCGACGACGACGGTGCGTGGCGACGGGGTGAATCGGCGACTGACGCCGCTCGTCGGGCTCATTGTCTGCTGTGGCCTGGTGGCGATGGCATGGGCGGTGTCCGGGATCGGCGCACCGCTCAGCCTCCCCGCCCTCCACTACCCCCTGGTGCTCACCAGCCTCGTCGCCGTGGCGAGCGGCTGCACCGTGCCGATCCGGATCAGAACCCCGCAGGGCATCTCGCCGACCAGTGCTGCGGTGCTGGTGTCGGTCGCGGTGCTGCCGGTGCACTGGGTCGTCGTGTGCACGGCCGTAGGCGTGGCCGTCGGGCGTTCCGTCGCCCGGTCGGCGCCGGTCAAGGTGGCGTTTGCCACGGCCAAGGAATCGATCGGCGCGCTGGCTGCGGCGGCGGCAGCGACGTGGGCCGGTCTCGCGCCGGTGCTGGGCGGCACCAGCCACCTGACCCGGTCCTGGACCGTCACCGTCGTGTCGCTCTGCGTGGCGGCGCTGGCCTACGCGGCGGTCGACGAGACGTTGCCGGTGCCGGTGGTCGCGCTGGCGGATCGGACGTCCTGGCAGCGGGTCGTGCGCCGGGGTGCTCGGATGCGGGCCGGTGTGAAGGTCGCCACGTTGCTGCTCGCCCTGGCCACGGTGGTCGTGGTGGCAGTCGACGCACGCCTTCTGGTGGCCACCCCGTTGGCGGTCCTGCTGCTGCACTCCAACTTTCGACGGCGCCTGCATTTGGCCGAGGAACGGTCGGCCTGGCGGCAGCTGGCCGAGACCACCGACGCCCTCAACAACGTGGACCTCGATGCGGTACTGCGCACCGCGTCGTCCGGAGCCGCGCGGCTCTTCTCGGCCCGAATCGTCGAGATTGAGTTCCAGCACGGCCCGCAGCGACGCCTGGTGCAGGGCGATGAGCACGGCCTACGGTACGACGGTCCGGTGGATCAGGCAGGGCCCGGTGTCGACGGCGACCTAGTGACGGTACCGCTCGGCGCCACCGGTGACGCCGAGCAGGCCGCCGGTGCGCTGCGGCTCGCCCTCGCCGGCGCGGGTCTGTCCGACCGCGAGCGTTACACGTTGCGTACCTTCGGTGCGGCGCTGACCACCGCGATCCGCAACGCCACCGCCTACGCGCAGGTGATCGACCTTGCATCCCGGCACGAGCACGACGCCACCCACGATCCGCTGACCGGGCTGGCAAACCGTCGATACCTGCGGGAACGCCTCACCGCAGCGTTGGCCGACCGGCGCAGCCTGCCGCGTACCGCCCTGGTTTTGATCGATCTCGATCACTTCAAAGAGGTCAACGACACGCTCGGGCACTCCGCCGGTGACCAGGTTCTGGTGGAGGTCGCCCGGCGACTGGACCGGGCCGCCGCCGGTGACCTCGTCGCCCGACTGGGTGGCGACGAGTTCGCCATTGTGCTCACCGGACACGCGGCACCGGCCCGCGCCGAGCACCAGGCGGCGCGGATCCTGCAGGTGCTGCGTGACCCGATGGACCTCGACGGGATCCGGATTAGCCTGCGGGCCAGTGCCGGACTGGCCACGGCGAACGGCAACGCCAGCACCGAGGAGCTGCTGCGGCGGGCGGACGTGGCGATGTACCAGGCCAAGGAGAGCGGCCGCGGGCTGGCCAGGTACGACCGTAGCCGGGACACCGCTGACCCGGACCGGCTGGCCCTGCGCGGTGAGCTTCCCGCGGCGCTAGCCAGTCACCGCTACGCGGTCGGCTTCGACCCGATCGTCGATCTCGGCAGCGGATCGGCGGTCGCCGCCGAGGCGGTGGTGCGATGGGGCAACACCGACCTCGGTGACCAGCCGGCGGCCGGGATGCTTGCGCTGGTCGAGCGCTCCGGCTGGCTCGCCGAGTTCACCCGGGGGATGTTTGACCGGACGCTCGCCGCCACCCGGCTGCTGCGGGACGCCGGCTTCGTGCTTCCCGTGTCCATCGGCATTTCCGCGCGGAGCCTGCTGGATCCCGGATTCCCCGCCGACGTGCGAAACCGGCTGGACATGCACCGCGTGCCAGCCGACCAGTTGATCGTCGAACTCACCGAGACGACCGGGATCAGCTGCCCGGACATGGCGCTGAGCGCCCTGCACCAGCTGCACGACGACGGGGTGCGGATCGCGTTCGCCGGATTCGGCACCTCCGACGCGCCGCTGTCCGCGCTGCTACGCATTCCGGTGCACCTGGTGAAGGTCGACCATCGGCTGCTCGCGGTGCCGGAGAACTCGCCGGCGGCGCTGCGGTCGCTGGTCGGCCTGGGGCGCGACCTCGCACACACCGTGGTCGCCAGCGGCGTGTCCACCACCGGGCAGCGACGAACGCTGTGGGAGCTGGGCTGCGCCGCCGGTCAGGGCAGTTTGTTCGGTCCGGCCGCCGCCGACGTTGACGAGTTGGTCTCGATGCTGCGTCGCGGCCGCGACGGGGTCGTCGGCGCGTTCGCCCCGAGCTTGCATCCGGGGGCGAACATCGTCCGGATGCCGCGGCTGCGTCGGGCCGGATCAGGGTGACAGCGGGCCAGACCGGGTCATCGCGGCGGCATCCGGACCGGGGCACCGTCGCTACCGACCGGATGGCGGTGCTCCGTCGCGGTGCGGTCGTCGTCCGCTCTGGCGGCGACGACGTCGACGGTGTGCCGTGCATTGTCCTGTCCGGAGAACGGCCAGAGCAGGTCGGCCCGACGGGCCAACGCGGAGAGCTGCTCGACGGTCAGCCCGCAGGAGGCGACACTGGCCCGCACGTCGGCGCGGTACCGGCCGTCGGGGTCGCGTCGTAGCCTGGTTTCGGCGTGCACCTCGACGGTGTGCGACTCGTCGGTGATCTCGGAGGCCGCCTCGACCGCCGCGTGGTGCAGGCAGGACGCGAACGCCGCGGCCAGCAACTGCTCCGGGGTGAGACCGCCGCCGTGCGGAGCCAACGGGGAGGCGAGCCGGCTGGAGAACTCACCGTCGTCGGTACGGACCCGACCCGCTTCGGCGGTTGCCGAAGCCTGGTGGACCCAGGGTTCCGAAGCACCCATCACGCCTCCTCCGCGTCCTGCCCGGCGGCTGCGTACCCGTGGGCGACCCGGCGAAACGCGGGGTGACCTGGCTGGTCGGTCGGCGACACCGAGATCGGACCGGTGGCGAGGCGGGGCCGGGCAAGCGAGGAAGGTGGTGGCGACCACCAGCGGCTATCGTTGACGTTTCGTCAACGGAGATGTTCTCGTCACCGAGGTTTTCGTCGACGGATCACCACAAGAAAGAAGACGCCTTTGCGGCGTCTGACTCTGACAGTCAACAGCAAGGGGGCACACTTGTCAAGTGCGGTGCAGGCAGCTGGGCGTGACAACATCAACGGTGTGGACCAGACCGTCACGGACACCGACCGGCCCGAGGGCCTGGACCGGGCCGCCGACCTCGCCGCGGAGCAGCAGTACGTCACCATGCTGCACGAACAACTGGACGCCCTGCGGGGGATGGCGCAGCAGCGGCTCGTGGCCGCGCTGCGGCAGACCGGTGGCACGCCGCAGGCGCGCTCCGAGCGCGAGGCCACGGTGGCGCTACACACCGAACGGATAGCGCAGTACAGCGCGGTGGAGAACGGACTGTGCTTCGGTCGGCTCGATCTGACCGACGAGGGACACCGCTACATCGGCCGGATCGGACTCTTCGACGAACAGGGCGACTACGAGCCGCTGCTGATCGACTGGCGGGCCCCGGCCGCCCGTCCCTTCTACCTGGCGACCGCTGCGGCGCCGGACGGCGTCCGCCGTCGCCGGCACATCCGTAGCCGGCTGCGGACCGTCATCGCGATCGACGACGAGCTGCTCGATCTGGAACTCGCCCGGGACCATCGGACGAGCACGCTGACCGGTGAGGCGGCGCTGTTCGCCGCGATCACCGCCGGTCGTACCGGACGGATGAAGGACATCGTCCAGACCATCCAGGCTGAACAGGATGAGATCATCCGGGCACCGGTGGACGGGGCGCTGGTGGTCCAGGGCGGCCCGGGCACCGGTAAGACCGCCGTCGCGTTGCACCGTGCCGCCTACCTTCTCTATACCCACCGCCGGGAGCTGTCCAGCCGCGGCGTGCTGGTGGTCGGGCCGAACGCGACCTTCCTGCGGTACATCGCTCAGGTGCTGCCGTCATTGGCTGAGACCGGGGTGCTGCTGCGCACCCCCGGTGAGCTGTATCCCGGGGTGCGCGCGACCCGGACCGAACCGGACCGGGTCGCGGAGATCAAGGGCCGGGTGGCGATGGCCGAGGTGGTGGCAGCCGCGATCCGGGACCGGCAGGAGGTGCCGGACGAGCCGGTGCTGGTCGAGGTGGACGGCCACCAGCTGCGGATCACCGCGCAGATCTGCGCCGAGGCCCGCGAACGTACCCGCCGGTCGGGACGGCTGCACAACCTGGCCCGCCCATTGTTCGACACTGAGATCGTGCACGCGTTGGCCGATCAGATCGCCGACGAAATCGGCATTGATCCGTACGCGGACGATCCGCTCGGTGGGGACGACGCTCCCGGTGACCCACAGGTGCTGGCCGAGGCCGACCTCGCGGAGATCCGACGGGAGCTGCGCGCCGATGCGGCGCTGCGGTCGGTCCTGGACCGGTTCTGGCCGGTGCTGACGCCGCAGCGGCTGCTCACCGAACTCTTCGCCTCGCCCGAGCGGCTTACGGCCGCCGCCCCTGACCTCGATCCCGCCGAACGCGATGCGCTGCGCCGTGCCCCGGGCGGTGGCTGGTCCTCGGCGGACGTACCGTTGCTCGACGAGGCGGCCGAGTTGCTCGGTGTCGACGACAGCGCGCAGCAGGCACTCGCCGAGGCTCAGCGTCGCCAGCGGCTCGAGTACGCCGAGGGAGCCTTGGACGTGCTGCGCGGGTCGGAGTCCATCGACGTGGAGGACGAGGCGGAGCCGGAGATTCTCGGCGCGACCGACCTGCTCGACGCCGAGGCGCTGGCGACCCGGCAGGTGGCCGGTGACCATCGGACGGCTGCCGAACGGGCGGCGGCGGACCGTACCTGGACCTTCGGTCACATCGTCGTCGACGAGGCCCAGGAACTGTCCGCGATGGCGTGGCGCCTGCTGATGCGCCGCTGCCCGAACCGGTCGATGACGATCGTCGGGGATGTGGCACAGACCGGGGCGTTGGCCGGCGCGGCCTCCTGGGCGCAACTGCTGCGGCCGTATGTGGCGGACCGCTGGAGGCTGGCCGAGCTGACGGTGAGCTACCGCACTCCGGCCGAGATCCTGGCGGTGGCTGGTCAGGTGCTCGGCGCCATCGATCCCGCCGCCTCGGTACCCCGGGCGGTCCGTGAGTCGGGCGTGCCGGTTCGGTGGGAGCGGGTACCCCGGGCCGACCAGCTCGTCGACCGGCTGGTCGAGCTGATCCGGGCGGAACTGTCCGCGGTCGGCGACGGCCGGCTCGGGGTGATCGTTCCGGTTGACCGGTACGACGGGTTGGTGGCGCCGGTACGGTCGGCGGTCGACCGGGTCGCGTCAGGCGAGCAGCCCGATCTCGAGTCGCCGGTGGTGGTGCTGACGGTCGCGCAGGTCAAGGGGTTGGAGTTCGACTCGGTCGTGGTGGTGGACCCCGCCGCGATCCTCGCGGACTCGCCACGGGGCCGGAACGATCTGTACGTGGCGCTGACCCGGGCCACCGCGCGGCTGGCGGTGCTGTACCCCGGGGACCTCCCGTCGATTCTCGGCTCGGCCGGCTCCGACGACGCTGGTCGGCGGGTCGGCTAGCAGGTCGGGTGGAGTGGCGGTCCGGCTCCGTGCGGCGCAGCGGGGGAGCCCTCGTGCCGTTGCCGAACCGTTATTTGACCGGTCGGTGCACCCGGCTCGTCCACCAGCTGTGGACGAACCGGGTGCACCGCTGGCGGAAAAGGTGACAAACGCTGCTAAAACCGTGCAAGCTCGGGTCCGTTTCCGATCGTCGGGATACGGCGGTGCCGGTGGGGCTGGCAGTGTCCAGAGGGCCAGCCGCGTAGGGTGGTGTACGGCAGCTGTCCGTAAGATGGCGGGCCGGACAACCCTCGGTGGCGTCGGCCCTCCCGGGCCGCAGTTGACGGACGTACCGCACGAACTCGACACAGTTGGGAGGTGGCCGGCGTGGAGAACCTGGCCTACCTGGATGCCGGATCTGGCAGCCTGATCGTCCAAGCGGTGGTGGCTGGCGCCGCTGGCATGGTCGTCGCGACCAAGCTCTACTGGCGCCGGCTGGTCAGCCGGTTCCGTAAGCAGCCCACCAAGAAGGACTGAGCGGCCCGGCACCGATGATCTCCCAACCGACCACCTCGACCCCCCGTGACGAGCCCGGCTCGTTCCGGGACCCGGACAACCAGATTTTCTACGCCGACGGCGCGGTGCTCCGCGGCCTGGGACCCCAGGCCGCGAGCGACTGGACGGCGGTTCGGGACAGCGCCTTCCTGGCGCCGCTGATGGCCGCCGGTAAGGTCGTCGCCACCGAGACCGTCGAGCCGGGGGACCTGCCCGCTGTGGTCGCCGACCGGTGGACGACGGTGCTGCGACACGAGCGGGTGCCGTTCGTGTCCTACCCCTACGAGTGGTCCTTCGCCCAACTGCGCGACGCCGCCCGCCTGCACCTGGAGGTGCTGGAGGCGGCGCTCGCCGACGGGGTCACCATGACCGACGGCTCGGCGTACAACCTGCAGTGGCGTGGGGTCGACCCGGTCTTCATCGACGTGGGCTCGTTCCAGCCGGCCGCTGCCGGTGAACCATGGGCCGGCTACCGGCAGTTCTGCCAGACCATGCTCTATCCGTTGATGCTGCAGGCGCATCTGGGCCTGGACTTCCAGCCGTTGCTGCGGGCGCGCATCGACGGCATCGAATCGGGTCAGATGCGGCGGCTGTTCCGCGGTGCCCGGCGGTGGCGGGCCGGTGTCTTCAAGCACATCCACCTGCACGACGCGATGCAGTCCCGGCATGCCTCGGCCAGTACCGGATCGGTACGGGCGGAGATCCGCGACGCCGGCTTCTCCACCGAACTCGTCCGGGCCACGGTTCGGGCCGTCGCCAAGCTGGTGGACCGCCTGGACTGGGCTCCGCCGGGCAGCCACTGGGTCGACTACCAGCAGACCTGTACGTACTCCGATGCTGACCGGACGGCGAAGACCGCCTTCGTCGACGCCGAACTCGCCGCACACCGCCCGGGGACAGTGTTCGACCTTGGTGCCAACGACGGCACGTACTCCCGGATCGCCGCCGCCCACGCCGAGCAGGTGGTGGCCGTGGAGAGCGACCCGGCGGTCGTCGACCACCTGTACCGGCGGCTGCGCGCTGACGGGCAACGGCGGATCCTGCCGATCCTGATGGACCTCGCCGACCCGTCGCCCGGCGGTGGCTGGGCCGGTGACGAGCGTACGTCGTTCACCGCCCGGGCCCAGGCGGACACGGTGCTGGCTCTGGCGGTCATCCACCACTTGGCGATCGGTCGCAACGTGCCGCTGCCACGGGTTCTGGACTGGCTGACCGGCCTGCTCCCGGCCGGCGGCGGCACCGGCCAGATGATCATCGAGTTCGTCCACCCGGACGATCCGATGGCCCGGCAACTGCTCGCCAACAAGCCCGCCGGGCTCTTCCCCGACTACCACCGGGCGGAGTTCGAGCGGCTGCTCGCCGAACGGTACGAGATCACCCGGCGGGAGGAACTCCCGTCCGGCACCCGGACGTTGTATGCCGGGGTCCCGCGTGGCTGACGCGGAACCCGGTACCGCTGCGGCGGTACCGGCCCCGGCCGGTCCGCCGTCCGCCGATCACGGTCCTTCGTCCGCCGATTCCCATCGGCTGTCGGCCGCCCCGGGTCCGCCCGCAGCCGACCCGGCCCGGCGTACCGGCGGGGCGACGGAGCTGCGTCGGCTGCTGGAGATCGTTGCACTGTGCGGCCTGGTCGTTGCGCAGCCGTTGCTGGACGTCGTCGGGCGCAGCCCGGACTTCTTCCTCTTCCACGGTGCCGGGACGGCCGAGATCCTGCTGCTGGTGGCGTTCTACGTGGTCGTACCGCCCCTGGTCTGCTGGCTGCCCGGCGCATTGATCGGACTGGCCGGTCCGCCGGCCCGCCGAACCGCCCACCTGGTGACGGTCGGGCTGCTGCTGGTCGCCCTGGCGGTACAGGTCGGCAAGCATCTGCTGCCGATCCGAGGTGTGTCGCTGCTGGCCGCCGCGCTGCTGGCCGGTGCCGCTGCCACGTGGGCCTACCGGCGCTGGGGTGGGCTGGGGCAGCTGTTGCGGCTGGCCGCCGTCGGACCGGCGGTCTTCGTGATGCTGTTCGTGTTCACCTCGCCGGCCTCGGCGGTGGTGCTCGGCAGCGAGCGGACCAGCGCCGGGCCCGGCACGGCTACCGGCGACGGCGAGCATCCACCGGTGGTGGTGCTGATCCTCGACGAGCTGCCGCTGTTGTCGCTGCTCGGCCCGGACGGGCGGATCGACGCCGAACGCTACCCCAACTTCGCCGAGCTGGCCGCCGGCTCGACCTGGTACCGCAACGCCACCGCGGTCAGCGGCTGGACCCCGTACGCGTTGCCGGCGATGCTGTCCGGCCGGTATCCCGAACGCGAGGTGGCACCCCACTACTCCCAGCACCCGGACAACCTGTTCAGCGCGCTCGGCGGCACCTACCAGATCCGGGCGCAGGAGAGCATCACCGAGCTCTGCACGCCGAGTCGCTGCGAGACGGAGTCCGCCACGGCGGCCCTGCCGGTGCTGTTCCAGGAAACGGCCGCCCTGCTCGGCCAGATCCTGTCGCCGGTGGAAAGTCACGACGACCCGGCGGCGGGTTTCCGCGAGCCGACCCGTCGTGACGCCGGCCTCGCCGGTGGCGACGCCCCGACCGACCCCAGGTTCCGCTTCGACGCACTCGACGACAACCAGCCAGCCCGGTTCACCACGTTCATCGACGGGCTGGCAACCCCGGACGAGGGGCCAACGCTGCATTTTCTCCACCTGCTGATGCCGCACGCGCCGTGGAGCTACCTGCCGTCCGGTGTCCGCTACGAGGCTCCCGAGGACTTTCCTAACGAAGGTGCCGGCTGGGTGGAGCTGGCCCGCCAGCGGCACCTGGCCCAGCTCGGCTACACCGACGGACTGATCGGACAGACCCTGGCGGCGCTGCGGTCCAGCGGCCGCTACGACGACGCGCTGCTCGTCGTCACCGCCGACCACGGGGTGAGCTTCACCCTCGGGGAGCAGGGGCGGGGCATGGGTGCGGTGCGGGCCGCGCCGGCCGAGGTGCTGTGGGTGCCGACCTTCGTCAAGGAGCCGGGCCAGCAGGCCGGTCGGGTCGACGACCGTAACTGGGAGCATGTCGACCTGCTGCCGACCATCGCGGCGCACGCGGGCATTGACCTGCCGTTCGAGGTCGACGGCCGATGTGGCAGCTGCCCACCCCGGGAACGGGCGGACAAGCAGTTCCGGGACGTTCCGGGTCAGCCGGTGACGGTGCCGGGCCCGGCGACGTTCACCGCCCTGACCACCGGCCAGGCCGGTCCGCCGTTACCCGCGCCGCTGGTGCCGGAGCTGGTCGGTCGCGCGGTCGCCGAGCTGCCGGTCACTGACGACGGTGATCGCGCCACCATCAGCAACGCCGACAGCTACACCGACGTCGACCCGGCAAGCGGTAACCTGCCCGCGCTGGCGTACGGCGAACTGCCCGACCGGGTGACGACCGGTGCTCCGCTCGCGGTGGCGGTGAACGGGCGGATCGCCACCGTGGTGCCAGCGATGGCCCCGGACGCCGAGGGGCGGCGATTCGCCGCACTGATCACCGACGAGTCGTTGTGGCGCCCCGGTGACAACCGGGTGGAAATCTTCGAGGTGGTCGGTGACGGTACCGAGCTGCGGCGGCGTACCGACTGACTAGTGCTTTCATCCGTTTCTGGGGTGTTTGGTTGGCGACCGGCCACCGGATCGGGTGACGCATCCCTCACCCTCACCTGCTCGCTGCGGCAGCGCACCACCGCAGGATTACGGTAAGAAATGAGGCACTCGACGAAGATCTGCCGGCGAAGTGAGGGACCATATGACGGATGTGAAGCTGGACCATCCCGGTGGCCAACTGTCGATGCCGGTGCAGCCGGCTATCGAAGGTCCGCCCGGGATCGAGGTCGGGGCGCTGCTGAAGGAGACCGGTCACGTCACGTTCGACCCGGGCTACGTCAACACCGCCTCCTGCGCGTCGGCGATCACCTACATCGACGGCGATGCCGGGATCCTGCGCTATCGGGGCTACCCCATCGACCAACTGGCCGGCAAGGCGTCCTTCCTTGAGGTCAGCTACCTGCTCATCTACGGCGAACTGCCGACCAGTGACGAATTGGCTGCTTTCAGTGAGCGGATTCGGCTGCACACGCTGCTGCACGAGGAGATGCGCCGGTTCTTCGACGGCTTTCCCCGGGACGCGCACCCGATGGCGGTGCTCTCCTCCGCAGTGAGCGCGCTGTCGACCTTCTACCAGGACAGCCTGGATCCGTTCGACACCGACCACGTCGAAATCTCCACCGTGCGGCTGATGGCCAAGGTGCCGACCATCGCCTCGTACGCGTACAAGAAGTCGATCGGCCAGCCGCTGCTCTACCCGGACAACGCGCTCGGCTACGTGGAGAACTTCCTGCGGATGACGTTCGGTGTGCCGGCCACCGAGTACCAGGCCGACCCGGTCGTCGCGCAGGTGCTGGACATGCTGTTCGTGCTGCACGCCGATCACGAGCAGAACTGCTCCACGTCGACGGTGCGGCTGGTCGGCTCCAGCAACGCCAACCTGTTCGCCTCGGTCTCGGCCGGGGTCAACGCGTTGTTCGGGCCGCTGCACGGCGGTGCCAACCAGGCGGTGCTGGAGATGCTGCAGGAGATTCACGCTTCCGGCGGCGACGTCCAGAACTTCGTCCGGCGGGTGAAGAACAAGGAGGCCGGGGTCAAGCTGATGGGCTTCGGCCATCGGGTCTACAAGAACTACGACCCGCGGGCGGCCATCGTCAAGCAGGCGGCGCAGGACGTGTTGGGCCGGCTGGACAAGCCCGACCCGTTGCTGGACATCGCAATGCAGCTGGAGGAGATCGCGCTCGCCGACGACTTCTTCGTCTCCCGCAAGCTCTACCCGAACGTGGACTTCTACACCGGGCTGATCTACAAGGCGATGGGCTTCCCGCCGAAAATGTTCACCGTGCTGTTCGCCCTGGGCCGACTGCCCGGTTGGATCGCGCAGTGGCGGGAGATGATCGCCGACCCGACCAACAAGATCGGCCGGCCCCGGCAGCTCTACGTCGGTCCGCAGGAGCGTCAGTTCGTCCCGGTCGACCAGCGCTGAACCACTTCGGCGGGGTCGCCTGCGGCCGCAGGCGACCCCGCCGAAGTGGGCTGACGGGTCAGTCGGTGCGCGGGTCGGACGGGTGGTCGGGCTCCGGTCGGCCACCAGCGTGGCCGGTCCGCCTCACCGGGTCCGGGCGCAGCCAGACCGCGGCGAAGGGCCCGACCTGCACGACGGCGGACGCCGGCTGACCGTGCAGTGGCGCACCGTCCGCCGTGACGGCCCCGAGGTTACCGACGTTCGACCCGCCGTACCACTCGGCGTCGGTGTTGATCGTCTCCTGCCAGCGGCCGGGCTGCGGCAGTCCGATCCGGTATCCGTGCCGGGGCGCCCCGGAAAAGTTGACCACGCAGGCCAGGACGCTACCGTCGCGGGCGTGCCGGAGGAACGAGACGACGTTGGCCGCCCGGTCGGTGTGGTCGATCCACCCGAACCCGTCCGGTGTCACGTCCAGCTCCCACAACGCCGGGCACTGCCGGTAGACCGCGTTCAGGTCCCGGAGCAGGTTGCGTACCCCGCCGACCGCCGGGTCGGCGGCCAGCGACCAGTCGAGCCCGCGCTGTTCGCTCCATTCCTGCTCGTCGGCGAGTTCACTGCCCATGAACAGCAGCTGCTTGCCGGGGAACGCCCACATGTAGGCCAGCAGCCCGCGCAGTCCGGCCAGCCGCTGCCACCGGTCGCCGGGCAGCTTGGCGGTCAGCGAGCCCTTGCCGTGCACCACCTCGTCGTGGCTGATCGGCAGCAGGAACTGCTCAGTGTGCGCGTACGCCGTCGGCCAGGTCATCTCGTCGTGGTGGTGGCTGCGGTGCACCGGGTCGCGGGCCAGGTAGCTCAGCGTGTCGTGCATCCAGCCCATGTTCCACTTGAGCCCGAAGCCGAGCCCGCCCCAGTCGGTGGGTTTGGTGACCCCCGGCCAGGAGGTGGACTCCTCAGCGATCATCACGACGCCCGGATTGAGCCGGTACGCGGTCGCGTTGAGTTCCTTGAGCAACTCGATCGCCTCGGTGTGGGCGTTGCCGCCGGAGTCGTTGGGCAGCCACTGACCGGGCCCTCGCGAGTAGTCCAGGTAGAGCATCGAGGCGACCGCGTCGACCCGTAGCCCGTCGATGTGGAACTCCTCCAGCCAGTACAGGGCGTTGGCGACGAGGAAGTTGCGTACCTCCCGTCGGCCGTAGTCGAAGATCAGGCTGCCCCAGTCGGGGTGCTCGCCACGGCGCGGATCCGGGTGTTCGTACAGCGCGGTGCCGTCGAACCGGGCCAGGGCCCAGGCGTCGCGGGGGAAGTGCGCCGGGACCCAGTCCAGCAGCACCCCGATCTTGGCGCCGTGTAGTCGGTCGACCAGATGCCGGAAGTCGTCCGGAGTGCCGAACCGGGCGGTCGGCGCGTAGTAGCCGGTCACCTGGTACCCCCAGGAGCCGCCGAACGGATGCTCCATCACCGGCATGAACTCCACGTGGGTGAAGCCCAGATCCGACACGTAGGAGACCAGTTGGTCGGCCAGCTCCCGGTAGCTGAGCCCGGGTCGCCACGAGCCGAGGTGCACCTCGTAGACGGACATCGGCCGGGCGTGCTGGTCACCGCGCCGGTTGCGCAACCAGTCCGCGTCCTGCCAGACATACCCGGACTGGTACACCACCGAGGCCGTCCGGGGCGGCACCTCGGTGGCCTGCGCCATCGGGTCGGCCCGGTCCGCCCAGGAGCCGTCGGCCCCCTGGACACGGTACTTGTACCGCTGCCCGGCGACGACGCCCGGCACGAAGCCGGCCCACACACCACCGGATCCGAGCCGGTCCAACTCCTGGCCTTCGTACGGGCCCCAGCCGGGGCCGTCGCCGATCACCCGGACCCGGCGGGCGTTCGGTGCCCACACCGCGAACCGGCAACCGCCGGGCAGCGGGTGGGCACCGAGCATCCGCCACAGTTGTTCGTGGCGTCCTTCGGCGAACAGGTGCAGGTCGATGTCGCCGATCGTCTCGGTCAGGGCAGCCTCCCGGATAGCGGTCATCTGCTCCCCGCGCCGGCGAGGAGGTTCCCGTCCGGGATGACGATAGTGGCCTTCCCGTGCGCCATTCGGGCGGACGCCCGTTCGGTGGCGAACGCCGAGGACTGGACGATCGCGGCGGAGTAGGTCGCTGCGGTGCGGTGCGCGATCGCCGCCCAGCCGTACTGGTCGTGGACCATCCGGCGGGCCTGCCGGGCCACCCGCCGGGCCAGCGTCGTGTCGGCCAGCAGGGTACCGACCGCGTCGGCCAGTCCGTCCGGATCCTTGGGTCGGAAGGTCATTCCGGTCACGCCGGGTTCGACGATCTCGGCGAGTCCGCCGGTGGCCGACACGGCCACCGGCGCGCCGGCCGCCGCCGCCTCCAACGCCACCATGCCGAACGGCTCGTAGACGCTGGGCACCGCGAAGCAGTCCGACGCCGCCATCAATGCCGGCAGGTCGGTGCCGCCGAGGAAGCCGGGCAGCGTGACCGCGTCGCGTAGCCCGAGCCGGTCGATGTCGGCCTCCAGCTCGGCGCGGTACGGACCGTCGCCAGCGATCACCAGCCGGACGTTCGGGTGCTGGCGGCGTAGCCGGGGCAGCGCGGCGATCAGGTGCTGGACGCCCTTCTCGTAGACCAGCCGGCCGACGAACGACACCAGCGGCCCGTCGCTGGCGAACCGTGCCCGGGCGGCGGTGACCGCGTCCGTCGGCACCTGCCAGCGGCGGGCGTCCACCCCGTTGGCCACCACGTCGACCCGGTCCGGGCGCACCCCGAACAGGCTCAGCACCTCGTCGCGCATGTAGCCGGAGCAGGTGATCACCCGGCACGACTCGTGGCCGAGCCAGTGTTCGATG
>NZ_JBHMIO010000012.1:0-134047 GCF_048060275.1 Micromonospora sp. LOL_015 | reverse complement strand
GCGACCGTGCAGGTCGCGGCGATCAACGAGTGGCTGTGACCGACTTTGATACACGCCCTAGTCAACTGCCGGGAATAGAGGATCCACGGCCGCGGAGCGACGGCCCTCCTCGCCAACGAAACGGCAGTTCATCCGTTTCTTAGCTGGTTGGGGCTACTGGGCGGTTCTGGGCACTCCTGCCAGGATTGCCGCCGTGTCCGACTACGACTACGCGTACCGTGGGCTCTCCCGCCTCCAGGGAGATGCAGGCAGGCTGACCATGCTGCTGGAGACATCCGGCGGGGCGACCCCCGAGGGCCCGGTGACGCATCCGCAGCTGTTCACAGGTTTCCTTACCGCCCCCGTCGCTGCCGCGACCGCGTTCCTCGTCGTCGCCGACGTGGCGGCGACGCGTTACTACCGGCCACAGCTCGCCGCCTCGCTGGACCCGGTGGTCACGGCCAACGGCGACCGGCTGCGGATCGAGTCCTTCTCCGGATGCTGTGGGGTCTACGCCCGCCTCGACATCCTCGACGACGGCTTGGACGGCGAGGTGATCCGGCACGGCACCACCAACGTCGACGTCAACTCGGATTTCCGCCGAGCGCTCAACCGGGTCGGTGCTGCCACGCCGCTGCACTTGCTCGTCGGGGCGGACGAGGTTGCCGTCACGACGCTCGACGGGCGGTACGTGGAAAAGCAGGTACCCCTGCCGTCGCGGTGGGTGCGCGGCTTCGCCGAGGCGCAGGTGCTGGCCACCGGGCTGAGCCTGCGGGCGGAGGTGCCGCCGGCGGACGCGGAGGCGGTCCTGCGGGCAGCGCCACGCCCTACCACCCGGTCAGTCATCGGCACCACGCACTGGGTGAGCGCGACCGGCCGCGGCCTGCGCCCGGCCACCCGCCCCGGACCGGGCACGATCGGCCTGCCCGGCGTCGAGCGGCTGACCACGCTGTGGCCGGTCCTGCCGTACGCGGACGCCGTCCGGATCTACGCCCCAGCCGACGGAACCCTCGGGCCCGTCGCGTGGGAGGCACGGCTGCCGGGGATGCGGCTGACCTTGATGCTCTCGCCGGCGGCGGCACGGGGCTTCTCCGGCGAGGGCGGGGTGCTCGACGATCTGGCCACTTCGACGGCGACCGAGGACGCCGCCCTGGTGTCCGCGCTGCTGGCCTGGGACCCGACGATCGATGTCGACCAGCTGGCCCGGATGGCGGACCTGCCGTCACACCGGGTCCGGGCAGCCCTGACCACCCTGGGCACGGCAGGTCAGGTCGGCTATGACCTCGCCGAGCAGTCGCACTTCCACCGCGACCTGCCGTACCGACCGCAGCAGGTCGAAGGGCTCAATCCGCGGCTGCGGGCAGCGCGCAAGCTGGTCGCCGCCGGTGCCGTCACGATCGCCGACGGGTTGGCGACCGTCGGTAAGGGCAAGGAGATCCACACCGTACGGTTCGGTGCCGGTGCCGGTGCCGGGGCGAGCTGCACCTGCCTCTGGTGGGCGAAGTACCAGGGCGGACGGGGGCCGTGCAAGCACGTGCTCGCCGCCCGTATCACCACGAACTCGATGTGAGGCTACAGTGGACATAATGGACCGGATCGTCGCTGGTGACGTGGCCGGGGTGGGCCGGGCGATGAGAAATCTCACCCCGGCGCAGCGCGCCGGACATGCCGAGACGCTCGCCGAGTTCCGGACGGCACTGCTGTGTCACAAGTGGGAGAAACTGCCTCAGCCGGAGCGGTTCGCGCGCCTCGCCGCCGAATTCGCCGCGCAACCCGACCCCAGCACAGCCGGAAAATGGCTCACCCGGATGGAGAACCACTACTGCCAGAAGGCTGACATCAGTTGGGAGGACGACAAGAACAAGACCGCTGGGCCGCACCGGTGGGTGGTCGAGGTGGTCGACCACTGGACGGCCGAGCAGCAGACCGAGCTGGTTGCCGCGATCGACAGCGCAAGGAAACTCTTCCCGCTTGCCGACTACCTGATCCGGCGCACCGGCTGCCCCCCGCCGACCTCCCACCCGTTCCTGCTCAACTGGCTCTCAGCCCGGTGGTACGGCGGGGACCCGGATCTGGTCCCCAACCCGCCCGGCGCGACGTTCGGTGAGCGGATGCGAAACGACCCACTCACGCCGGTCCTGCTGCCCATCGTCGAGAAAGAACCATATTACTATATGTCGGACTCGGCACAGGCCGAACTCATCGAAGCTGGCCTCATCAGCGGGGACTACGTCGTCGACCTCATCTTCCGCCGAGTCGACAACGGCGATCTCTGCTCGCCGCAGGGGGACAAGGCGCTGGTGCGGTTGATCGCTGATGATCCGCGGTGGCGTGCGCTGGCGGCGGCGTACTGGTCCGAAAGGCTGCAAGAGTGGCTGGAGCAGGTCCGGCAGACGAGCGAACGCAGCGTACTGCGCCGTCGTTTGGAGATGGTCGACGATATGCCACCCACCTTGGCGCAACATGCCGCAGTGGGCCGCGACTATCTCACCTTTCTGGACCTGTGGGTTCCGGTGGCCGAGTACGCCCGGGTCCGCCTCGCCGAGCTTGACGAGGCCGGCCTGATCGAGCCGGAGCTGGTCACCGAAACGACCCGACGACTCCTTCGCCGAGCGGACAAGAAGCTCATCCGGGCGCACCTGACGTGGCTCGACCGGACAGCGCGACGAGACCCGGCACGAGCCGGCCAGCTGGTGCGATCGGCAGCTCTGGCGTTCGGACATCCGGACATCGCTCTGCAGGAGCAGGCGCTCAAGGTGGTCGCCCGGCATCTGGATACCGCGTCGGCGGCGGAGCACGCCGGTGCCGACGAGCCGATCCGGACTGCCCTTGCGGCAGCGGCGGCCCGGTTGACGCCCGCACTGTCCGCGCAGGCCGCTGACCTGTTCGGACCGGTGGCGCGGCGCGACGAGCCGTACGTCGAGACGCTGCCGCTGGTCGAGGCGCCCACTGCGGTGCCGGAACCGCTCGGCACGCCCGCCGAGGTCGCCGAACATGTAGCCGCCGTGCTGGCCGGCAGCCCGGACATCGTGGTGTTCGAACAGGCGCTCGACGGACTCGTCCGCCACTCGGTCCGCGACCGGGTCGGACTCGCCGCAGCGCTGGCCCCCGTCGTGCGGCGGGTACCGGGACGGCCGAGTGACTGCACACCCGTACACCTGTGGGTCGTCGTCCAGGCGGTGACCGGAGCGGTGCCAGACGACGACTGGCTCGTTGCGCGCTGCTGCTGTTGCCGCGGCGAGTTCTCGCCTCCAGGTCAGCTGCTCGCCGCACGTATTCGGGAGGCCGCCGGGGCGGTACGCGCCGGTGACCTTCCGTACCTGCTGGCGGTCCCGACCGACGCCACCGGAGCCCTCGACGCGGCGGTACTCGTGGAGCGCCTGACGGGGTATGCCGAGCGTGGCATCGCCGCGCGATCGGTCGATCTTAGTCAGGCCCTGCTGCGGGTCATTCCCACCACCGACGAGCAGATCATCGATGCGGCCGAGAGGCTGCCGGGCGACGCCGGTCGCCGCCTGTCCAGCTGGCTACGGGCCGGCGGCTACCCGCATCAGCCGTCGACACCGGACGACTGGGAAAAAATTAGTGCCTTCAACATCGTGCACAACTTGATCGACCTGCCCGGGGCCGTGACCGATCTACAACTACCGGCCGACGCCGAGCGGCTCTTCCGTACCGGCACGAGGTGGGATCGGCAGTGCCGCAACCAGTTGGCGGCCTGGGTGGCCACGTTGCCGCACCACCGGGACAGGGTGGCGAACTGCTACTACGACTACAGCGCTCGTGAGCCCTACACGGAGCGGGACAGGCGGGCCTGGATGCGTCTGCTTCCGCAACTGGCCGAGTCGGGCGGCCCGGCCGATTTCGCCCTGCATCTCAGACTCGCGCTGGCCATGGACGCCGACCGTCCTCGGGAACGCGCGGCGGCGATTGACGCGATCCTGGTCCTGGCTGCCCGCGGTGACCTCAACGGCGAACTGCTCGGCCGGCAGATCGTGAAGCTTGGTCCCGAGGGGTATTCGTTTGTGACTCTCAGCCGGGCAATCGAGACTCTGAGGGAGATGGCCGCTACCGGTGCGTACGCCACGGTGTGGTCGGTGTGTCGAGGCGCGCTCCCCGGCCTGCTCGAAGGCGAACCGGTGGCGCGGGGGGTAGGGAAGTTGCTGACCCTTGCGGTGGAGTGCGTGCTGCGGTGCGGGGCGAGCGGCGAGATTCCGCGGGTGACCACCGTGGCGGCGCGTCGTGGGTCGAGCGAGCTGGTCAAGAGTGCCCGAGCGCTGGTGGCGGCGCTCGCCGGCACCCGTCGGTAGCGACCGGATGCCGCACAGTCGGTGAGAGCACGGCGGCGCGGACCCCGTGATCTGTCCACGGGGTCCGCGCCGTCGCGCGTCAGCACCAGTCGGTTCCAGACCAGGTTCAGCTCGGGTCAGACGCCGGCTACCGACCGAATCCAGGACCGGTTGTACGCCACGCTGCCGTAGTTCTGGATGTTGACGCCGTTGGCGGTGGAGGCGACGCCGACCTGCTGGCCGTTGTAGAACTGCGGGCCGCCCGAGTCGCCGCGCCACGCGTTGCCGTTGATCCGGGTGCTGCGGATCGCCCGGCCACCGTACGCGTCGCTGACGCTGGTGCTGGTCACCCGGACCGAGGCGGTCTTGAGCTGGGTCGACGCGCCGCAGCCGCTGTAGCAGGTCATGCCCCAGCCGTAGATGCTGTTGGTCGAGCCGACCGGCGGGTAGCTGCTGGACAGCGTCACGTAGCTGGTGCTGACCGGGCTGGAGAAGTAGAGCAGCGCCAGGTCATAGCGGCCGTACGCGGAGCTGATCGTACGGGTGACGCCGCCGGAGGAGCGGTTGACGCTGCCGATCCGGACCGACATGGATCCGCTGACGCAGTGCCGCGCGGTGAGCACCCAGTTGGAGGCGATGATGCTGCCGGAACAGGTGAACGAGCCGTTGCTGAAGACCGCGGCGGCCCATGGGGCGGACGATACCGTCCCGCCGCCGATGATCTCCTCCGGTGCGGCCGTCGCCGCAGTTGGCGTGGCCAGCAGGCCGATCAGGGTGGTGGCTACTGCTGCCGCAGCCAGACGAACGCGCATGGGTGGGGCTCCTTCCGAGGGAACAACCCGGGGTACGGGTCGGTGAGCCACGCCGCCGGACGGGTATCCGGCAGCGGAGTTTGTTACAGCGCCCGTCCGAAGGTCGTCACCGGGCGTTTGACGAATGACGTTAAGCGCTCCGATGGTCATCTACAAGGATCAAATCGAAGTCATACGATGCATTGATGTCCCGCGACGGCGTCCCGCGCCCCTCGGGGCCCCGCGCTGCCCGCGTCGTGTCGGCCGGTGGTCGCCAGCCGGGTGTGGCAGGCCGTTCGTGGGCGCGCGGTCCGCCGATGAGCCGGTCCGTCGGCGGTGACCGATGTCGTCGTTATCGGTTCGTGGCTGATTTGTGGCCCGATCACCGATTCGGCTCTTCGACCGCCGGTGCGTCGTACCCGGTGCCACCAGGTAGGCTGAGGGGTGCGCGGCCCGTTCGAGGCCGGCACCCCCAACGCGTACACGGTCAGGAGTGCCACGTGGCTCGCGTCGTCGTCGACGTCATGCTCAAGCCGGAAATTCTCGATCCTCAGGGTCAGGCTGTCGCGAACGCGCTGCCGAGGCTCGGTGTCAGCGACGTCTCGGCGGTGCGCATCGGCCGGCGGATCGAGATCGAGTTCGCCGGCGAGCCCGACCTGGATCGGGCTCGTGAGATCGCGGACAAGTTACTGGCCAACCCGGTCATCGAGGACTACCAGGTCCGGCTGGCTGAGCAGCCTGAGACAGCCGGTGATCCGTCATGAGCGCCCGGATCGGTGTGGTCACCTTCCCGGGCTCGCTCGATGACGGCGACGCCGCCCGCGCGGTGCGGCTCGCCGGTGGGGAGCCGGTCCGACTGTGGCACGGCGACGCCGATCTGCGCGAGGTCCAGGCTGTGGTGCTGCCCGGTGGCTTCTCGTACGGCGACTATCTGCGCTGCGGAGCCATCGCCCGGTTCGCCCCGGTCATGCAGTCGATCGTCGCCGCCGCTGGTGACGGCCTGCCGGTGCTCGGCATCTGCAACGGCTTCCAGATCCTCTGCGAGGCTCACCTGCTGCCCGGCGCGCTCACCCGCAACCAGCACCTGCACTTCCGCAACCGGGACCAGATGCTTCGCGTCGAGACCGCCCGGACCGCGTTCACCAACGCGTTCTCTCCGAAACAGGAAGTCCTCGTCCCGCTCAAGAGCGGCGAAGGCTGCTACGTGGCCGACGAACAGACCCTCGACGAGTTGGAATCGACCGGCCGGGTGGTGGCCCGCTACGTCGGCGGCAACCCCAACGGTTCGCTGCGCGACATCGCTGGCATCACCAACGCCGCCGGCAACGTCGTCGGGCTGATGCCCCACCCGGAGCACGCCGTCGAGGACCTGACCGGTCCGTCCCGGGACGGGCTTGGCTTCTTCACCTCCATCCTCAAGCACCTCGCGGGAGTGCCGGCATGACCACCCAGTCGGAGGCCGCCGCCGCCGGCCCGGCAGCGACCGACCTCGGCGTACCGGTCGACCGGTACGCCGGTGGCCCGGACACCGTCGAACGCGCCACCGACACACCTGATGAGCTGCAGCCGTACACCGAGCTGGGGCTGCGCGACGACGAGTACGAGCGGATCCAGCAGATCCTCGGCCGTCGGCCGACCCAGTCCGAGCTCGCCATGTACTCGATCATGTGGAGCGAGCACTGCTCCTACAAGTCGAGCAAGGTGCATCTGCGGCAGTTCAGCGAGAAGGCCCCGGCCAGCGACCTGATGCTCGCCGGCATCGGGGAGAACGCCGGTGTCATCCGGGTCTCCGACACCCTCGCCGTCACCTTCAAGGTCGAATCGCACAACCACCCCAGCTTCGTCGAGCCGTACCAGGGTGCGGCCACCGGCGTCGGCGGCATCGTCCGCGACATCCTCGCCATGGGTGCCCGCCCGGTCGCCGTGATGGACCCGCTGCGGTTCGGCGCCGCCGACCACCCGGACACGGCCCGGGTGCTGCCCGGCGTCGTCGCCGGGGTCGGCGGCTACGGCAACTGCCTGGGCCTGCCCAACATCGGCGGCGAGGTCGTCTTCGACCCCTGCTACCAGGGCAACCCGCTGGTCAACGCGCTCTGCCTCGGCGTACTGCCGGTGGACCGGCTGCAGAACAAGGCCGCCGCCGGGGCTGGCAATGTCGTGGTGCTGCTGGGGGCCAAGACCGGCCGGGACGGCATCGGCGGGGTGTCGGTGCTGGCCAGCGCCACCTTCGACGACGCCAGCCAGCAGCGCCGCCCGTCGGTGCAGGTCGGCGACCCGTTCATGGAGAAGCTGCTGATCGAGTCGTGCCTGGAGCTGTACGACGCCGGGCTGGTCGTCGGCATTCAGGACCTCGGCGGCGCCGGCCTGACCTGCGCGCTCACCGAGACCGCCGCTGCGGCCGGCACCGGCATGCGGGTCTGGCTGGATCGGGTTCCGCTGCGTGAGCCGTCGATGGAGCCACACGAGATCCTGGCCAGCGAGTCGCAGGAACGGATGCTGCTGATCGTCGAGCCGGCGCAGCTCGACGCGGTGCTCGCCACCGCGGAAAAGTGGGGCGTGCTGGCCACCGCGATCGGTGAGGTCACCCCGGCCGAGTCGGACGGTCGAGTTGGGCGGCTGGTGATCAGCTGGCGTGACCATGTGGTGGTCGACGTACCGCCGGGGTCGCTGGCCGACGACGGCCCGGTCTACGCCCGGCCGATGCGCGAGCCGGCGGACCTGATCCTGTTGCAGGCCGACCGGGCGGAGACGCTGCCCCGCCCCGGCACCCCGGACGAGCTGCGGGAAACCCTGCTGCGGATGATCGCCTCGCCTAACCTGTGCGACCGCAGTTGGGTGACCGAGCAGTACGACCGGTACGTGCTAGGCAACACTGTGTTGGCCCAGCCCGAGGATGCCGGGGTCATCCGGATCGACGAGCAGAGCGGCCTCGGTGTCGCCCTGTCGGTCGACGGCAACGGCCGGTACGCCCGGCTCGACCCGTACCAGGGGGCGAAGCTCGCCCTTGCCGAGTCGTACCGCAACGTGGCGGTGACCGGTGCCCGCCCGGTGGCGGTCACCAACTGCCTCAACTTCGGCTCCCCCGAGGACCCGAGCGTGATGTGGCAGTTCGCCGAGGCGGTTCGCGGCCTCGCCGACGGCTGCGCCGAGCTCGGTATCCCGGTGACCGGCGGCAATGTCAGCTTCTACAACCAGACCGGTGCCGCCGCGATCCACCCCACCCCGGTGGTCGGTGTGCTCGGGGTGCTCGACGACGTGGCGCAGCGCGTCCCGATGGGCTTCGTCCCGCCGTCACACAGCGACGGTGACCTGATCATGCTGCTCGGCGAGACCGAGCTGGAACTCTCCGGATCGGAGTGGGCCTGGGTCACCCACCGGCACCTCGGCGGTACGCCGCCCAAGGCCGACCTGGACCGGGAGCGGGTGCTGGCCTCCGTGATCGGGGCGGCGGCCCGGGTAGGGCACATCACCTCGGCCCACGACCTTTCCGACGGCGGGCTCGCCCAGGCACTGGTCGAGGCGTGCCTGCGCCGGTCGATCGGGGCGCGGATCGCGTTGCCGCCGGAGTTCAGCGACGGTTCGATGCCGTTCGTGTTCCTGTTCAGCGAGTCGGCGGGGCGGGCCATGGTTGCCGTGCCGCGCGGGCATGAGAAGGCGTTCACCGCGCTCTGCGTGGAGCACGGACTGCCCTGGACCATGATCGGAGTGACCGACCCGGCGGCCCGGCTGCTGGAGGTTCGCGACCAGTTCAGCGTCGGCCTGGACGAGCTGCGCGGTGCCCACACCGGTACCCTGCCGGCGCTATTCAGCGCGGTGGGGCCGCGTAACGTGCCGGCGGACCCGCAGGATCCGGACGCCGTCGGGGTGTTGGCCAGCGAGGCGGTCGCGATTGACGCCCCGGCCGGTACGCCGGAGCAGACCACGGCGACGGTGGACGTCGACCCGGACAGCGACGAAGCCGAAGCGGTGACCGAACCTGCTGCCGCGGTGACCGAGCGGGAGACGGAAGCAGTCACCGACAGCGAGGCGGTAGCCGAGGAAGCGGCAGACAGCGGCGGCGTAGCGGCGGCCGAGGAAACGGTGGCCGACGACGCGACCGCCGACGACGCGACCGCCGACGACGCGGCTCAGCCGGTGGACCGCCCCGACCCGTCCGCCGGCAAGCCGAAGAACCAGAGCTGACCGGGCGGACGGCAGACTGACTCACCGATGAGATGGGCCGGACCCGATCGGGTCCGGCCCATCTCATCGATGTGGCGTCGAGTAGCCGTCAGTCGTCGAGCCAGTCGAGGGAACGTCGCTCACCCCGGTTGCCGGCCTGCGGCGTGGCACCGTGCCGAGTTTGGTCGCCAGGCGGCTGCTCGGCGCCGTAGGGCTGCTGGTCGTAGGGCTGCTGTCCGTACGGCATCTGCTGGTCGTAGCCGCCCCGTTGGTCAGGGACGCGGCGGTCGTCGTAGCCGCCCCCAGGCGGGTAGCCGCCACCTTGGTCGTAGCCGCCACCGGTTGGGGGGCCGTACCCGCCCGGTTCCCGGCCGGACTCGTAGCCCGCCGACCCGCCGGGGCCGTAGTCCGGTGACCCGTAGCCCTGGTCGGAGCCGTATCCACTGCCCCGGTCGCCACCGTAGTCACCGCCCGGGTAGCCCGCGTCGGGGTAACCGCCGGCCTGGGGCGGGCTTTCTCCGTAGCTTCCGCCGTAGCCCGCACTCGCGCCGTAACCACCGCCATCCGGCCCGTAACCGGGGCTGCCGCCCCGGTAGCCGGGCTGCGGCGGCTCCGGACCACGCGGTGGTGGCGGCACGTCGCCGCGCCCCTGATCCGGGCCGGGGTAACCGGCGGATTCGTACGGTGGGCCGGACTGCCCGTAGCTGCCCGGCTCGTAGCGCCCGGTCGGCTCGTCGTAACGATCGGTGCCGTACCCTCCGGCGGAGTCCGCTCCGTACCTGCCGCCGGAGTAGCCTGCGCCGCCGGCGTCGCCGTAGCTTTGGCCACCGCGGTAGCCGCCGGCCTCGTCGGCTGGCGGCCGACCGGCCGGCTCGCCGTACGGGCCGCCGGACGAGGGCGGGGTGCCGTAGGTGCCGGGTGCCCCCGACGACGGGGCGTTGCCGCCGTACTGACTGCCGCCGTAGGTCCCGCCGGAGCGGGCCGCACCGCCCGGTCCATCGTAGCCGGACCCGGCCCCACCACCCGGCTGGTCGGCGCCGGGAACCGCGCCGTAAACGCTGGTGGCACCGGCGGGGTCGGAGCCGTAGCCGGGCTGGGTCGGCGGTCCACCCCAGCCCGGGCGCTGGTCCGCGCCGTACCGTGGCTCGGGCCCGGCCGGTGGGTTCGGACCGGGCGGCGGCGGAGCACCGTACGGGTCGGGGAACTCGTCCTTGATCGGTGGCATCTGGTGCAGCATCGTCGGCGCGTCCGATAGCGACGGCCGGGTCACCATCGTGGCGTCGGAGACCGGGCCGGGCGGCATCGGCGGCATCGCCACCCGGGTCGCGTCGTCGGCACCGTGGTAGACGCCGCGACTGCCCGGCAGTGCGGCCCGCCCGTCAGCTGGGTCGTCGTCGGCCGGCTCTGGGTCGTCGTCGACGTCGCCATCCTTGCGCCGCACCAGCAGCAGCACGATGGCCCCGACACCGAGCGCGACCAGCAGGCCGCCCATGATGATCAGCAGCCAGGAGCCCATCCCCCCGCCGCTGCTCTCGTTCGCCAGGTTCTGGGTGTCGATCGGTGGGGCTTCGGTGGCCGCGCCGCTCGGGGTCGCCTCGGCGGTCGCCGACGGGGTCGCCTCCGGAGTGGCCGACGGGGTCGGCTCCACGTTCGACTTCAGGGTGATCCGGTCGACGGTGATCGACTGCCCGGCGGCGGCGGTGACGACCTTCACGTCGCTGTCGTTGTACTCGTCGGCGGTCGCTGCGATCCGGATGTCGCCGGGGACGATCGGCCGGTCGTTGCTGGAGGTGAACCGGTAGTTGCCGTTGCCGTTGGTGGTGGTGTCGTAGCTGTTGCTCTGCGAGTCGCTCATCACGACCACGGCGCCTTCGATCGGTTCACCGGTGGAGACGTCGGTGACCTTGCCGGCGACCTCCTTGACCCGGGGCGCCTCCTGCGGCCCGCGGACCGAGACGTCGCGCTGGACCCGGCCGTTCTCCCCGTCGACGACGGCGACGATCTCCACCCGGCCGTTGCGGTTCTGGTTGGTCCCGAGGTTGCCGGCGATCAGCTCGACCGTGTAGGTCTTGCTCGCGCCCCGGTCGATCGTGTCGGTGAAGTCGCACTGCCCTTCGCACCGGAGCTCGTTGATGTTCGTGGCGACCCGGATGTTGAAGGAGGTCCCGCCCTCCACCTCTTCGCCCGCCGGGTTGTTGTTGCGGACCTCGAATTCGAGGGTGGCCCGGCCACCGGAGCTGAGGTTGGCGTTGGAGAGGCTGCGGATGGTGACTGTGGGTGCCTCGGCGGCCGCTGGCGCGGCGGGCAGGCCGACTAGTGCGACGGCAGCCAGCGCTGCGACAACACCGGCCCGCGAAAGCCAGGCTCGTAGGTGTGTTGTCACGTCCACCGCCTTCCGGTTTGATCCTTCCCCCGCACCAGGATTCGGGCAGGGGTCACCCGTGACGAGTACACCGTCGGCAACTATGCCTTGCCGAGACGGATGTGCGCGACCCAGGGGCGGGAGCCACTGGCACCGGAGCTAGTCGTATCGTCCCGATGTGTCCTCTCCGTACAGTAAGTTCACTACGGTCGCCGCCGTGCGGGACGCTTTGGCCGCCGGTGCCGTCCCCGCCCGTGTGCAGCTACGCGATGCGGTCCGCCTGCTCTTGGCGGCGCTGGCCGAGCGAGCGCCGGGCCGATCGGTGGAGGTCCGTGTCCCACCTTACGGTGCAATTCAGTGTGTAGCCGGGCCGCGACACACCCGAGGCGCCCCCGCGAACGTGGTGGAGATCGACCCGGTGACCTGGGTGCTGCTGGCGACCGGCGAGCTCGACTGGGCCTCGGCCGTGCTGGATGGACAAATCTCCGCGAGTGGTCCGAGGTCCGATATATCCCCGTACCTGCCGCTGTGAGGCGGGCTGGCGATTTGCCAGCCAGCTGCGGCGGTCACCCGGCTGACTGCGGTGGACACCCGGCGGGTGTGGGGCCAAATGGAGCACACTGGGCCAACCGGAACCTCGCGTACACTGTTCGGCGACGGTAGTCCGGTGACACCCCGCGCTGAGGCGTGCAGGCCACATGCAGGCCAGGCGTCAGTGCAGACCAGTACGAGGGAGCGGCAGGTGCCTCGAGGCGACGGCCGGTTGAGTCACGATCTTGATCCCCAACGACCCGGTCCGCAGGACGCCTGTGGCGTATTCGGCGTGTGGGCACCGGGGGAAGAGGTCGCGAAGCTCAGCTACTTCGGTCTCTACGCCCTGCAACACCGGGGTCAGGAGGCCGCCGGGATTGCGGTGAGTGACGGCTCCGGCGTGGTGGTCTACAAGGATCTCGGCCTGGTGGCCCAGGTCTTCGACGAGCCGACCCTGGCCAGCCTGCGCGGTCACCTCGCCATCGGGCACGCCCGCTACTCCACCACCGGCGGCTCGACCTGGGAAAATGCCCAGCCGACGATCAAGGCGACCAGCGCCGGCACGACGATCGCCCTGGCGCACAACGGCAACCTGGTCAACACCGCCGAGCTGGCCCGCGAGGTGGTCGACCGAGGGCTGTCCGGTGACGGCTCGACCTCGGACACCGCCCTGGTCACCAGCCTGCTGGCCAGCCGCCCGGACCTGTCGGTCGAGGCCGCGGCGCTGGAGGTGCTGCCGACCTTGCGGGGCGCGTTCAGCTTCGTCTTCATGGACGAGACCACGCTGTACGCGGCGCGCGACCCGCACGGCGTCCGGCCCCTGGTGCTCGGCCGGCTGGAGCGGGGATGGGTGGTCGCCAGCGAGACCGCCGCGCTGGACATCGTCGGCGCCACCGTGGTCCGCGAGGTGGAGCCGGGCGAGCTGATCGCCATCGACGAGCACGGGCTGCGGTCGGCCCGGTTCGCCCCGCCGGAGCCCAAGGGCTGCCTGTTCGAGTACGTGTACATCGCCCGCCCGGACACCACCATCGCCGGGCGGAACGTGCACGCCGCCCGGGTGCAGATCGGCCGCCGACTGGCCCGGGAGCACCCGGTCGAGGCGGACCTGGTGATCCCGGTGCCGGAATCGGGCACGCCGGCCGCGATCGGCTACGCCGAGCAGTCCGGCATCACCTACGGCGCCGGCCTGATGAAGAACTCGTACGTCGGCCGTACGTTCATCCAGCCCTCCCAGACGCTGCGTCAGCTCGGCATCCGGTTGAAGCTCAACCCGCTGCGCGAGAACGTCCGCGGCAAGCGCCTGGTGGTGGTCGACGATTCGATCGTGCGGGGCAACACCCAGCGGGCAATTGTGCGGATGCTGCGCGAGGCGGGTGCTCTGGAGGTGCACGTACGCATCTCGTCACCGCCGGTGAGCTGGCCGTGTTTCTACGGCATCGACTTCGCCACCCGGGCTGAACTGCTGGCCAACGGGCTGGACACAGAGGGTATACGCCGGTCCATCGGTGCGGATACTCTCGGTTATGTCTCGCTTGCCGGTCTGATAGCGGCAACCGAGCAGCCGAAGACACGATTGTGTCGGGCATGTTTCGATGGGGAGTACCCGATCGAGTTGCCAGCTGGCAATCTGATCGGCAAGCACGTGCTCGAAGGTGTGGACCGCCGGGTCGCTGGCGGGGTCGGCCATCCGGGGGACATCACCGAGCAGGACTATCAGGCCGGCGGCGACCGGACCGGCCCGGGCGCTCAACGGTTCGCTGTCAGCACTGGCGGCCCCGAGGCCCTGCACCGCCCGTAGCACCGGCCGGACCGGCCTCGGTCGTCCGACCGGCAGCCCGAGTCGAGCGATCCTCGACAGCTACCCGACGCGGCCTCGCCGCGAGAAGCACAAAGGGGAGAACCGTGACGCACGTGACTGAGCGCGGCAGCGCGGACGTCGGCCCGCCCGCCGACGACTCCGGCGCCCGGACGGTCAACCGCCAGCCGTGGACGGCCAGCGCCGGCCGGTCCGGCCGCAAACGCACGGTGACGTACGCGGACGCCGGCGTCTCCATCCACGCCGGTGAGCGCGCCGTCGAGCTGCTCAAGTCGAAGGTGCACAAGACCACCCGGCCCGAGGTGATGGGCGACATCGGCGGCTTCGCCGGGCTCTTCCGGCTCGACGTGCAGAAGTACCGGCAGCCGATCCTGGCCTCGTCGACCGACGGGGTGGGTACCAAGCTGGTCATCGCCCAGCAGATGAACATCCACGAGACGGTCGGCATCGACCTGGTCGCGATGGTGGTCGACGACCTGGTCGCCTGCGGGGCGGAGCCGCTGTTCCTGCTCGACTACATCGCCTGCGGCGAGGTCGTGCCGGACAAGGTCGCCGAGATCGGCGCCGGCATCTCCGATGGCTGCCGGTATGCCGGCTGCGCGCTGCTCGGCGGCGAGACCGCCGAACACCCCGGGGTGCTGCGGCCGGACGAGTACGACGTCTCCGCGACCGGCGTCGGCGTGGTCGAGGAGAGCGAGATCCTCGGCCGGGACCGCGTCGAGGTGGGCGACGTGGTGATCGCGATGCGGTCCTCGGGTCTGCACTCCAACGGCTACTCGCTGGTCCGCCACGTGCTGCTCGGCGCCGGCCGGATGCGGCTGGACACGGTGGTCGAGGATTTCGGCCGGCAGCGGACCCTGGGCGAGGAGCTGCTCACCCCGACGAAGATCTACGCCCGGGACTGCCTGAAGCTGATCGAGGAGTGCGAGGTCCGGGCCCTGGCCCACGTGACCGGCGGTGGCATCCCCGGAAACCTGGTACGGATCCTGCCCGAGCACGTCGACGCGCTGGTCAACCGCGCCACCTGGAAGCCGCAGCCGATCTTCGACCTGGTGCAGGCGAAGGGCCGGATCGAGGACAACGAGATGGAGTCGACGTTCAACATGGGCGTCGGCATGTTCGCCATCGTCTCCGCCCAGGACGCCGACCGGGCGCTCGCCTGCCTGACCGGCAGCGGCATCGAGGCCTGGCAGGCCGGCGACATCATCGAGGGCTCCGGCACCGTACAGATGGTCGGTCACCACACCCGAGGCTGACAGCGGGCCGCTGCCGCGTCACCTCGGCGGGCCGTCGCCGCCGCGCTCCGGCGGGCCGTACCGCCGATTCACCTCGGCAGACCCCGACACCTAGCCTGGAACGACATCCGTCACAGGCAGGAGGATGGGGATGAGCAGGGCCGAAACCCGGCAGGACCCGACCGGTGGGGGGCGGCCGGCCCCCACCGGCATGCGCGGCGTGGCGACCGTCCCGAGTTACGTCGTCATGCAGCCCACCACGCTGTGCAACCTGGACTGCAGCTACTGTTACCTGCCGCTGCGGGCGGCCAACCGGCGGATGCCGGTCCCGGTGGCCGCCGCGGTCGCCCGACCGGTGAACACCTGGGCCGCGCAGCAGGGACGCCGGTTCTCGGTGGTCTGGCACGGCGGTGAGCCGTTGGCCGCCGGGCGGGACCACCTCGCGGCGCTGATCAGCCCGTTCAGCGCCGACGTGGAACACCACGTGCAGACGAACGCGACCTTGATCGACGACCCGTGGTGCGAGTTCTTCCGGGAACACCGGATCCGGGTCAGCGTCAGCGTCGACGGCCCGCGGGCGCGAAACGACGGCCGGCACACCCGGGGTGGTCGGCCCGCCTACGACCAGATCCGGAGCGGTGTCGAGGCGCTACGCCGGCACGGGATCGAATTCTCGGCGCTCTGCGTGGTCAGCGACCCGAGCCCGGGCCTGGCCACCGAGCTGTACCGGTTCTTCCTCGACCTCGGCTGTGACGTGCTGGGCGTCAACATCGAGGAGACGGAGGGCGTGAACGTCCGGTCGAACCGCTGGCCGGACCGGGCCGTCGCCGGCTTCTGGGCGGAACTGGTCGGAGCCTGGCGGCAGGCACCGCGGATTCATCTACGCGAGGTGGAATGGTCGCTGCGGTACGCGGCAGCCGTACTCGACGGCACGGCCGACGAGGTGCTGCCCCGCCAGCTCGACCCGATTCCCACCGTCGGGTACGACGGGTCGGTGGTGCTGCTCTCGCCGGAGCTGGCCGGCTTCTCCGACCCGCGGTACGGGGACTTCACCAGCGGGAACGTGTTGGCTAGCGGGCTGGCCGAGATCCTCGCCACGCCGGAACGGACACCCTGGGTCACCGAGTTCGTGGCGGGCGTCGAGGCATGCCGGACCACCTGCCCGTACTTCGGGTTCTGCGGAGGTGGTCACGCTGCCAACCGTTACTTCGAACACGGGCGTTTTGATGGTACGGAGACCAACCACTGCCGTAACAGCAAGATCCATCTACTGGAGGGAGTGTTGGCCCATGCCAGAGACCAGCCGGCAGCGGCCTGAACCGGTCCGCGCAGCCCCGGGAGCCACCGTCGCCGAGGCAGGTGGCGACGATCAGATGGCGGACCGGGTGTACGCCGTCCGGGACGGTCTGGAACTGCTGCTCGCCGAAGCGGAACAGGCCCGGCGGCGTCGCGCCGAGGTAGCCGGTGCCGACGGCGCGGTCTGCGCCTGGAACCACTTCGAGAACATCCCGACCTTCTACAACTGGAACAACCGCCCCCGTTGACCGCTCCGACCAGCCGCGTACCTGGCGCCCTGCCCGGACCCGTCCCCCGGGCAGGGCGGCACCGATCAGTCGCCCGCCTGGCGCGACGACATCCGGTGGTGCCTACCCCGCCGGGGTAGGCACCACCGGATGGTGGCATTCCGACACACGTACGGCGACCAGCCGGGCCGGAGTCCTCGTCGACATGAATCAGCACGCGGACACTGACCGCGTGCTCTGATCAGTCGGACCCTCAGCGGGACGATGAGGGTGTCCAGTTACCCCGGTCGTCGTCGGCTGGGTCGTCCTCGTCATCGTCGTCGAGGTACGGATCGTACTCGTCGTCGAAATCACGGTCCGACTTGCCGCTGCCGGCGAGCTCTCGCTGCAAGGCGGCGAGGTCGGTGTTCGGGGAGTGGTATTTCAGCTCCCTGGCCACCTTTGTCTGCTTGGCCTTAGCACGGCCGCGCCCCATGGCTCGACCCCCTCGCACAGAATTCGGGGCAGCCCGAAGGCGGGCCCCGATGACGTCAGGCATCTCTCGTGGCTCTTACGGTACATGGGCGGACCCAGGTTCGGCACCTCGGGTTGCATCGGGTCGCTCCCGCGCGTCATCGGCGGCCGACATCGTCACGGGCAGCGGCGGGATTCGTCACGGGCAGCGGCGGGGTAAGGAGCCCGATCCCCGCCGCTCGTGACCCGTACGGGTGATTCTCCACACGCCCGGTGACGGCCACCCGGGGCGGACCGGCGGGTCAGCGCCCGGGACGGCGGCGCTCGGGTTGGCGGCCGCTCACCGGAGATGGATCGCGCGCAGCCGACCGACCTCGGCCATCCGGCGTTCGGCGAGCCGGTCGGCCGCCACCGCCGGGGGTACGCCTTCCCGGTCGGCGCTGCGCAGGATCTCCCGGGTGGTCTGGTAAATACCGGTCGCCCGGGCCTTGGCCCGGTCGAAGTCGAACCCGTACCGGCCGTTGGCCGACGGTGTGGCCGCCCCGGTCACCTCATCGGCCACCTGGATCACCCCACCGGCGTTGACCACGTAGTCCGGGGCGTAGAGGATGCCCCGTTCGGCGAGCAGCTTCTCGACGCCGGGGTGGGCCAACTGGTTGTTGGCGGCCCCGGCGACGATCTCGGCCCGCAGCGCCGGCACGGTGTCGTCGTCGAGCGCCCCACCGAGCGCGCAGGGCGCGTAGACGTCGATCTCCTGGCGGATCAGCACGTCGGTGTCGTCCACCAGGTCGACCTGCGGATAGGTGTTCCGGGCCCAGTCCACCGCCCGTTCGCTGACGTCGGTGGCCACCACCGCGGCTCCGTCGTCGAGCAGGTGACCGGTCAGGTAGCGGCCCACCTTGCCGAGCCCGGCGATACCGATTCGCCGCCCGGCGAGGCTGGCCGAACCCCAGCGGTGCTCGGCGGCGGCGCGCATGCCCTGGAACACCCCCCAGGCGGTGAGCTCGGAGGAGTCACCGGCCCCGCCCTGCGCACGGCTACGCCCGGTGGCGAACCGGGTCTCCCGGGCCACGACGTCCATGTCCGGCACGTAGGTGCCGACATCACAGGCGGTGTAGTAGCGTCCGCCGAGCGATTCGACGAACCGGCCGTACGCGCGCAGCAACGGCTCGGTCTTGAGCTGCTCCGGGTCGCCCCAGATGACTGCTTTGCCGCCACCGAGGTCCAGTCCGGCCATTGCGTTCTTGTAGGCCATCCCCCGGGACAGCTCCAGCACGTCGTGCAGGGCGTCGGCCTCGGAGGCGTACGGGTAGAATCGGGTGCCGCCGAGCGCCGGCCCGAGCGCGGTCGAGTAGATGGCGATGATTGCTCGCAGCCCGGTCGGCTGGTCCTGGCAGAAGACGACCTGTTCGTGCCCGGTGGCGGTGCCGGGGCCGGCAGTGGTGGTGAAGACGCCCATGTCTGCTCCTGAGACGGTGTCGGCACCCTCGTGAGGTGCGTCCGGTGCGCCGGGCCGTGGGCCCTGCTGGCTCCGAGCCTAGTATCGGCCGCAGCGCGACGGACCAGCCCGCTGCGGGGGTGTTTGCCCCCGGCCGGGGCGGTGTCGTGCGGTTTCGTGGGAGGATCGCGCCGTGCCGTCCCTCTTCGCTTCCTTCGCCTCATACCTGCGGGTGTACGAGCCGCTGGCCGCGTTCGACCGTGAGCGTCAGGTCTACTGGCGCCGATACGTGCGGGAAGGCCGCGCGGTCGGCCCGCTGGAAGGGCCGGGCCGGCAGCGGACGGCGGTGATCGAGGCACTCGGCGCGGGCTGGACCCGGCTGCCCGACCTGCCGGACGAGGCGTACGTGCTGGAGTCGGACGACACGCTGCTGGTCTGCCCGTGGAACCTGCGGGTGCGGGTAGCGGAGGCGGCGTTGAGCGCGCGCGACGGTGTCCCGTCGGTGTTGGCCGACGCGTTCGTCCCACCGGTACTGGCCGGTCAGGCCAGGGCGGTGATCGACGACTGGCGCAGCGGGGCCCGGGTACTGGAGCACGGGGTGCCGCGGGTGCATGAGCAGGCCGCCACCTGGGGGGTGCCGTTGCGATGGTTCGTCTTCGTAGACCTGGCCGAGCGTGACTTGATCGTCACTGGCGTGCGTCGGGCGCTGCGCTATCGGACCGAAATCTCCAAGGCCCGTCGCCGGGCGTCGCGCGGACTGTCGGTGTTGCGCAAGTCGGTGGGGGATGCGCCGATCACCGAGGCGGTGGAGGAGAGCGCCCGGTGGCTCGAGGAGTTTCATCCCCGGTCGGTGGTGGAGCTTGACTACGGTGGGTTGGTGCGGCTGCTGCCGGACGAGACGCTGGAGGCCGACGATTCGCCGGGTCTGGTGAGCGCCGGGCTGGCGGCGCTCGGCCGGGGCGACGCCGAGGCGGCCGGCGAGGCGTACGAGAAGCTGGTTGCCCGATGGCGTGCCGTTCAGCTACTGGAGCGCTGCAACTAGTGGTCGACCAGAGGGACGAATCGGTTTCAATCACCGGGTATCAGGCGCAGATTCTGCCGCGAATCCTGAATATGATTCGTAATCACCCGTTCACGACCGGTGATCAAGAGTCCGATTATGGTATGTTCTGTCACAAAAAAGGGATAAAAATCGGTCATTGCTCATCCGTCCATCCAAGGACGTTCGGCCGTTCGGCCCATGTCGGACATCGGGGACTAGCCGGACCATGGGAGACGCGTCGGCCGGCGGGACCCCGGCCGATGTCTATAGCACTGTGGAGGAGTGACTGATGGCATCGCGTACGCACGAACCAGAGCCGTTGCTCACGCCGGCCGAGGTGGCGTCGATGTTCCGAGTCGACCCGAAAACCGTCACCCGGTGGGCGAAGGCCGGCAAGCTCAGCGCCATACGGACGTTGGGCGGCCACCGCCGATACCGGGAGTCGGAAGTACGTGCCCTGCTGCAGGGGCAGATTCCCCAGCAGCGGCAGGGTGATTGACTGGCCTCTCCAAGTGGCTGACATCGGCTACGCCAAGGGGCGGTGATCTCGGCTCGTCCGGGGTCACCGCCCCTTGTTTCATGGACGTCGAGGTGCACTGCGTCGACGGCGGCCCGGCGGAGATCCGCCGGGCCGCCGTCGTCACGATGCGTACCGTACTCAGCTCGCCGGTGGGTGCCCGCCGTCGCCGTCGACCACCTCGTCCGGGGTGCCGTCCTCGTCCAGATCGACCATGGTGATGTCCACCTTGCCGTCTCCGTCGGTGTCGAACTGGTACATGTCGGCCTTGCCGTCCCCGTCGGTGTCAACCACCCAGACGTCGGTCTGCCCGTCGTTGTTGGTGTCGGCCTTGAGTAGATCGACGCGATCGTCACCGCGCGTCTCCACCGACTCCTGTGCCTCGGTCATCCCAGGTCCCTCCATCGCTCAGTCACAACAGCTGCGGATGTCGACAGTAAAGTGCCATCCGGCCGGTCGCGACCCGGGCGCGACCCGGCCTCACCTTGTCGCGTACGGGTTGACCGTCGGATGCAGATAGGTCACCGTCTCGGGCACGCCGTCCTGGTCGGCGTCGCGCAGCGTCTGGTCCGCCCGACCGTCGTAGTCGGTGTCCTGAACCCAGGTGTCCGTCCGGCCGTCGTGATCGGTGTCGGCCGCCACCTGGTCGATCAGGCCGTCACCGTCGGTGTCGGTGGCGACGACGTCGATCCAGCCGTCGCCGTTGGTGTCCGCGCTGACCTCGTCGACCAGCCCGTCGCCGTCGAAGTCGCGCAGCATGCTCTCCAGCCGACCGTCCCCGTCGCCATCGACGTACGCGGCCTCCGCCAGACCGTCGCCATCGCTGTCGTGCAGGACCACGTCGGCGAGGCCGTCCCCGTCCCGGTCGACCAGCACGTCGGTGGAGCCGTCAAGATTGTGCTGGACGATCGTGTCGGACCCACCGTCGCCGTACGGCTCGACGCCGTAAGGGCCGTCGCCGTACGGCTCGTAGCCGGCATCGTCGTGGCCAGGGCCGCCGCTCGGGCCCAGCCCCTGTTCAGCTTCGACTGCCTCGTCACCGAGGGCCGGATCGACCCACTCACTCATCCTGCCGCCTCTTCCGCAGATCGTCCTGGCCGCTGACAAGGGAAACCGTACGCAGCGGCGACCTGCCTGTGATCCCGAGAAAGTGCCAGCAGGACGGACCAGCCGGCGGGGCCCGGCGACCGCCGGCCCAATCTGCTACCGGCCCGGTCCTACTCGGCGATCGGCAGCCCGGCTGCGGCCAGCGACTTGATCACCTCGGCCGACTCGGCGAAACCGATGATCAGGATCGCGTCCGCGCCGAACGCCTTGATTTCCTGGGCTTCACTGTCGAAGTTCACCGGCGGCGCGTCCGCGCCGGCCGGCGGCTCGTAACTGAGCAGCTTGAGCCGGTCCGGTCCGACCCCGGCACGGTCCAGTTCCGCCCGGACGTTCTCCTGCAGGCCCTCGCCGTACGAGTCCCTGCGGGCCACCAGCGCGATCCGCTGCGACCCGTCCCGCAGGATCACGTCGGCGAGCGCCCGCCCCTGCAGCAGGTCCGACGGCGCGGTACGGAAGTACAGCCCCTGATCGTCGACCTCGCTCAGCCCGGCGTCGGTGTTGCTGGGCGAGAACAGGATCAGCCCGGCGGCCGCCACGTCCGGCAGCACCTCGCGGGAGATGCCGGACGCACCGGCGCCGATGATGACGTGCACCCCTTCGTCGACGTGCCTGGCGACTGTCCGGCGGGCCACATCCGGGTTGGTCCCGTCGTCGCCGTCGAACCATTCGACCGGCTCCCCGAGCACCCCGCCGGCCTCGTTGACTTCCCGAACCGCGAGCGCCGCGCCGGCCGCCAACGGCGGGTACGCCAACGCCAGGTCGCCGGTGCGCGGCAGCAGGCCGCCCAGCTTCAGCGGCGCCTCGGCGCGGGTGACGAAGGTCTCCGGTTCGGCCGGTGGCGGCGCGGCCGTGGTGGTCGTGGACTCGTCTCCGGCGCCGACGAACTCGGTCTTTCCGTCGTTGATCTGGCCGTCGCCGTCGAAGTGCAGGGTGGCGTAGCTGGCGGTGGACGGCTCCCCGGCGTCGGTGAAGCCACCCCGTTTCAGGGAGACCCCCCGGTAGGCGATGTCCGTCCCGTCCCGGGCCAGCTCCAGGCACACCGCGACGACGTCGCACTGCTCGCCGCCGGTGGTCACCCCGTTGATCTGGGCGGCGATGTCGGTCGGGTCGGTGCTGCCGGCCAACTGGGTGGCGAGCGCGCTGATCACCACCGCGTCGTACGCCTCGCCGGCGTACAGGAAGTCGTTGAGTTGCCGGTCGACCGCGCGCAGCCTGCTGATGAAGTCGTCCGGCAGCGGGGTGAGCGGGCTGGTGCCCTTCATCCCGGTCAGCAGCGTGGTCTGCCCCTCGAACTCTGCTCCGAACGAGTTGCTCATGTTGCCGTCGGTGCCGTACAGCCGCACCGAGTTGACCTGGGACTCCTCGGTGGCCGCCGGTTCGGCGCAGCTCGCCGCGCCGACCAGCATGATTGCGCAGAACGCCAGGGCGGCGGTGCGGGAGCCGCGTGACACGAGCATGGGGACGTCCTCCATCGGCCGAAGGTCCGCAGGGCACCTTAGCGCCTCCTCGGCCGGAACGCGACGTCAGCCGGCCCGCCGGTGACGGCGACCCGGCCGGTGCCTTGACCTCGCCGCCTACCCTTCGGCTCATGACCGACCGACGCGATGGGTCCGACGAGGCGTTCACCGACGCTGCGGAGATCCTGCGCTCCGCCCTGGCCGGTGACAGCGACGGCGTCGCGGACGTCTTCGACGCGGTGGTGGACCGCAACGGCGTCACCGGGGCGTACGACGTCGCGTGGTGCCTGGCCGCGACGATGGTCGGCGACGACGTACCAGCCGGTGGCTGGGCCCTCGACTTTCCCGGCATCGACGAGGCGGGCTATGACGCGCGGTGGGTGGCCAGGTTCATCAGCGCGTACGCCAACTCGGACGGCTCGACCGGGGAGGCGCTGTTCGGTGCCGCGCTGGCCGACGGACAGCTGCCGGAGTGCCTGCTCACCCTGGCCGGGTCGGCGGTCGCCACACTGCGTCGCCGCCGGGCCGCCTAATGGGAGCCCGGTTGGCCGCCGGTCACCTGCTCCAGTCGTGTTTGGCCGCCCGGACCAGCTTGTCCTTCAGCTCCCGGGTGTGCCGTCGGGAGACCGGCAGCTCGGTGCCGTCGATCACCACCACGTACCCGGAGTTGGCCAGCCGCAGCTCGGTGATCAGCCGGAGCTGGACCAGGAACGACCGGTGGACGCGGACGAAGCCGGCGTCGGCCCAGCGTTCGCCGAGGGTGGCCAGCGGCACCCGGACCAGGTGCGAGCCGTCGGCCGTGTGCAGCCGGGCGTAGTCGCCCTGCGCCTCCACCCAGCGCACCGCCGACCGGGGCAGCATCCGGGTGGTCCCGGCCAGCTCCACCGGGATCGCCGGGTCCTCCTCGTTGCGGGCGATCGCCGCCGGATGGGTCGGCACCACCCGGGCGGTCAGCACCCGGCGGACCGACTCGGCCAGCCGCTCCGCGCGTACCGGCTTGCGGACGTAGTCGGTGACGCCGAGGTCGAAGGCGTCGACCGCGGCGTCGTCGTACGCGGTGACGAAGACGATCGCCGGCGGCCGGGCGAACCGGCGCAGCACCCGGGCCAGCTCCATGCCGTCCAGCCCGGGCATCCGGATGTCGAGGAATACGGCATCGACGTCGGTGTCGCGCAGCACCCGCAGCGCCTCGGTGGCGTCGGCGGCGGTGTGCAGCCGGGCCACCCGGGGGTCGGCCCGCAGCAGGTACCCCAGTTCGTCGAGGGCGGGGGGTTCGTCGTCCACCGCGAGTACCCGCAGGAACGGGGTCACGACAGCACCTCCCACCGGCCGGTCGCGCCCGCCCCCGGCCGTACGTCGGGGTGGAACTTCGGCACCCGCATGCTCACCTTCGTACCCGCTCCCACCGCCGTCTCCACCACCAGCCCGAACTCGTCGCCGAAGACCGAGCGCAGCCGTTCGTCGACGTTCGACAGGCCGACGTGCTGGCCGGCGTCGTCGGCCGGGTCGGCGCCGCGACGTACCGGGTCGGCGCCAGCGGTCAGCACCGCCGGGTCCATCCCCACCCCGTCGTCCTCGACGGTGATGTGGCACTCGGTCCCGGCGTCCCGCGCCTCGATGCTGACCGTGCCGAGCCCCGGCTTGCGCGACAGCCCGTGCCGCACCGCATTCTCTACCAGTGGCTGCAGGCAGAGGAAGGGCAGATGCACCGGCAGCACCTCCGGGGCGATCTGCAGCCGGACCTGGAGCCGTTCGCCGAACCGGGCCCGTTCGATGGTCAGGTACCGGTCGATCGACCGCAGCTCCTCGGCGAGCGTGGTGAACTCGCCGTGCGCCCGGAACGAGTAGCGGGTGAACTCGGCGAACTCCAGGATCAGATCCCGGGCCCGTTCCGGGTCGGTGCGGACGAACGACGCGATCGCGGTCAGCGCGTTGTAGATGAAGTGCGGGCTGATCTGCGCCCGCAGCGCCCGTACCTCGGCTCTGGCCAGCCGCTCCCGGGACGAGTCCAACTCGGCGAGCGCCAGTTGGCTGCCGGCCCACCGGGCGGTCTCCAGGGTCGCCTGCACCAGCCCCGGCGCCGGATCGTCGTCGACCACCGCGACCAGCGCGACTGTGGCGTCGCCGTCCGGCCCGGTGAGTGGGGCGACGACGGCCCCGCGCACCAGGCAGTCGGGCCGGTCACAGGGCAGGTCCCGGGCGGTCAGCACGAGGGAGCGGCCGGCGTCGAACGCCTGCTGGGCTGCGGCGGTGAACTGCTCGGCATGGTGCTGGCCGCGGCCGTCGAACGCGAGTACCGCCTCGCTGCCGGTCAGCGCCGCGCCCGGGGCGCCGACCAGCGCCCGCAGATGCCGGACGGCCTTGGCCGCGTCGGTCGCTCCCAGCCCGTTGCGCAGCGGTTCGGCGGCCAGGCCGGCGGTGTGCAGGACCTGGTACGTCGCCCGCTGCGTCGCGGTGGCGATCCCGCGCCGGGCGCGCAGCCGGACGACCGCGTACACCGCGGCGGCCAGCGCGGTCACCAGAGCCAGGACCGCCAGTGGTGCGGATAGGTTTGCCGGCACGGACAGATCCTGTCCGCTACCGGCGGTGCTGCCAAGCGGAAGGCGACGATCGGTCGGTCAGCGGTCGGCTGCCCGCTTTCGACGGACTTCTGTCATCCGTCGGCATCCGGGTCGGTCAGTAGGCACCCTTGCGGGCCAACACGACGCCGATGGTGCGCCACAGGATGCTCAGGTCGTAGGTCAGCGACCAGTTGTCGACGTAGTAGAGGTCCAGCCGGACCGCTTCGTCCCAGGACAGGTCGGACCGGCCGGAGACCTGCCACAGTCCGGTCATCCCGGGCCGGACCAGCAGCCGCCGCCGGACGTCGCCGAGGAAGTCACCGTCGTCGGCGGGCAGCGGCCGCGGCCCGACCAGTGACATCTCGCCCTTGAGCACGTTGATCAGCTGGGGCAGCTCGTCGATCGAGCTGGCTCGCAGGAACCGACCGATCGGGAAGACCCGCGGATCGTTGCGGATCTTGAACAGCATCCCGTCGGTCTCGTTCTGGTCGACCAGCGAGGCGAGCCGCTCCTCGGCGTCGACGTACATGGTCCGGAACTTCCAGACCCGGAACACCCGGCCCTCGTGGCCGACCCGGGGCTGCCGGAAGAAGACCGGCCCCCGGTCGGAGAACCGGATCGCGATCGCCACCGCCAGGAACAGTGGCGCCAGCATGATCAGACCCAGCCCGGCGGCCACCCGGTCCAGCAGGTTCTTGGCCAGCCAGCCGAGCCCGGAGAGGGTGGGCTCCTCGACGTGCAGCAGCGGCAGACCTTCGATCGGCCGAATGTGCACCCGAGGACCGGCGATGTCGGTCAGCTGCGGTGCGACCACCAGGTCGATCCCGCTGCCCTCCAGCTGCCAGGCGAGCCGGCGTAGCTCGCCCGGCTCGGAGCTGGCTGAGCCGCAGACCGCGATGGTGTCCGCGCCGACCTCCCGGACCAGCGCGAGGACGTTGCGGCCGGCGTACACCGGCACCGGGGTCTCGAGCCCTCGGGCCGCCGCGTAGCCGTCGGTGAGGTGGATCGCGACCGGCATCAGCCCGGCGGCGGGACTGCGGGTCACCGCAGTGAAGACCTCCAGGGTCTCCGGCAGGGTGCCGACCAGCACCATCCGGTGCGTGGCCTGCCCGATCCGCCGACGCAGTACGTGCAGGGCGTACCGGGCGAGGAAGCGGAACATCAGGATGAACGCCAGGGCGCCGAGCAGCGCGGTGGCCACCGAGAGCCGGGACAGGTCGGTCTTGGTGGCGAAGGCGAGGAACGAGACGCTGGCGGCGACCGTCACCCCACCGCGCAGCACCCGCTTGAACTCGTCGGTGCCGAGCCCGAGGTAGCGCCGGTCGTAGGAGCCGGTGCCCCAGAGCACCACCACCCAGCCGAGTGGCAGTAGCAGGTAGGTGACGGTGTGGAACCAGGTGGCGTCGGCGTCGGAGAACCCGGAGGTCGCCTTCTCGAACAGCGAGATCGACAGGTAGCTGGCCAGCACCGCCGCCGCGAAGTCCAGCGCGAGCAGGGCCGCGGTGTACGGACGGTGCCAGCGCGACGCGCGACGCCGTGCCCGCGCCCAGGCGGACCGGGGTACGCCGTTGGTCGGTGTCGGCGTCGGCGGTTGGATCTCGAAGCTGTCGACGTGGCGCACCCTGTTGCTCCGGCTGGTGTTGGATACCGGGCGCTGGAGGCTTGTCGTCACCTCACCCACGTCCTCCCGCGTGACACGTGCCGCCCACTCTCCGTGAAGGCTTGGCTCGCCCACCAGCTCAGTCTCTCACGGTGCCCGTACACGGACGGTAACCCGAAAGACTCTACGCCCCCCGGCCGAACGGTGGGGACCGGCGGTTCCGGTGGTGTTGGAGCATTGGGACCGGGCCACTATACCGATGGAACGGCTCCGAGGAAGTCTCCGTTGTGGTGCAGAGCGCCGTGGCGCGGGACGTACGGCCTTCTGTGCTCTATTTGGTCACCTAACGCACAAGACGGGACAACCGTCGGTCAGCGAGTGGGCGGCCGCCGGTCTGGCAGGTGGGGCAGTACTGCAGGCTCGAATCTGCAAAAGAGACTTCTCGCACCTGATCGCTGCAAACAGGGCAAAGCAGGCCGGTTCGACCGTGCACCCGCATCCCCGAGCGCTTCTCGCCCTTCAGTTCGGCTGCCCGCTGACCCACCGACCGGTCCACCGCGTCGGTCAGCACCCGCCGCGCCGCCTCGTACAACCCCGCCAGCTGCTCGTCGGTGAGCCGGTTCGTCAACGCGAACGGCGACAACCGCGCGGTGTGCAGGATCTCGTCCGAGTATGCGTTGCCGATGCCGGCCAGCACCTCCTGCTGGGTCAGTACCCCTTTGACCTGACCCCGTCGACCGCGCAGCCGCTGCGCGAAGGTGTCCGGGTCCACCGCGAGCGCGTCCGGACCCAGCCGGGCCACCCCGGGCACCTGCGCCGGATCGGTCACCAGGTACGCGGCCAGCTTCTTCTGCGTACCGGCCTCGGTCAGGTCGAAGCCCGAGCCGTCGGCGAGGCGGACCCGTACGGCGATCGGCCCCTTGCCCGGCTTCAACGGCGCGGCCGAGGGAAACGACTCCCGGTAGTGCAGCCAGCCGGCCCGCGCCAGATGCACCACCAGATGGAGGGTGCCGTCCAGTGCGACGTCGAGGAACTTGCCGTGCCGGCCGGCGCCGGTCACCGGTCGACCGGCTACCACCGACGGCGGCGGGTCGTACGTCTTGAGCACGTTGATCGCCGACACTTCGACACGCTCGACCCGGCGGCCGACCGCGCGCTGGCGCAGGTAGGCCGCGAGCGCCTGTACCTCCGGCAACTCGGGCACCCTCAGACGGTAGCGTCTGACGACGTCGAGCAGGAGGGTTGACCGGGTGAGAGTCGTCGTGGCGCACAACCGATACCGGCAGGCCCAGCCGTCCGGCGAGAACGTCATCGTCGACAGCGAGATAGACCAGTTGGCCGCCGCCGGTGTCGAGGTGATCCCGTTTCTGCGCAGCTCCGACGACATCCCGGCGCTGCCGGCCACCGGCAAGGCGCTGCTGCCGATCTCGCCCAGCTACGCCCCGGCCGCCCAACGCGACCTGGACCGGCTGCTCACCGAGCACCGGCCGGACATGCTGCACCTGCACAACCCGTACCCGCTGATCTCGCCCTGGGCGATCCGCACCGCGCACCGGCACCGGGTGCCGGTGGTGCACACCGTGCACAACTACCGGCAGGTCTGCTCGGCCGGGCTGTACTTCCGCGACGGCCGAATCTGCACCGACTGCCGGGGCCGGGCGATCGGCCTGCCCGGCGTGGTGCACCGCTGCTACCGCGGCTCCCGGGCGCAGAGCGCGGTGATGGCCGCGACCCTGGCCCTGCACCGGCCCACCTGGCGGTCGGTCGACCGGTTCATCGCGCTCACCTCGGCGGTCGCCGAGCATTTGCGCGGGTACGGCATCCCCGACGAGCGGATCGTGGTCAAACCGAACGCGATCGCCGATCCCGGCCCGCCCGCACCGCTCGGCGACGGCTTCCTGTTCCTCGGCCGGCTCACCCCGGAGAAGGGCATCGGCCTGCTGCTCGACGCCTGGCAGCGGCACCCGGACGGGGCGTTCGGCACGCTGCGGATCGGCGGCGACGGCGAGCTGCGGCCGCTGGTCGCCTCGGCCGCCGCCGGCCGCACCGACATCGACTTCCTCGGCCCGCTGGACAGATCAGCGGTACGCGACGCGCTGCGCGCCAGCGCCGTGGTGCTGGCCGTCTCCACCTGGCACGACGTGCTGCCGACAGTGGTGATCGAGGCGTTGGCCAGCGGCCGGCCGGTGCTCGGCACCGCACTCGGCGGCATCCCGTACCTGGTCGGTGCCGACACCGGCGCTGCTGGCGTTAGGGCTGCTGGCCCCGCCGGCTGGGTGGTACCGCCGGAGGCCGCCGCACTCGCCGCCGCCCTGCCGGTCGCCCGTGACGGGGCCGCCGCACTGGCCGGCGTCGCCCGCACCCGTTACGAGACCACCTTCCACCCCGACGTGGTGATGAAGCAGCACCTGGCCGTCTACGACGCGGTCAGCGCAGGGCAGCGCGGGCCGAGAAGGTGATGCTGGCCAGCAGGAAACCACCGTTGACCACGGTGAACGCGGCGATCAGCCAGACCGTCAGCGCCGGAGCGGCGATCAGCACCAACCCGGCGACGAAGATCACCGCGCCGTAGTCGCGGATCAGCTTCACCAGCCGTACGGGCAGCGAGGTCGAGGTGACCATGCTGGCCGCGTTCGGGCCGGCCTGCATCACCGAGGTCACCAGGTTCACCATCCAGGTGCCGGCGAACGCCGCGAGCAGCCACACCGGGGTCTCCGGCAGCTGCGCCACCGCCACCGCGGACAGCGCCGTGACCAGCGCGATCTGCGCGGCGACGTCGCAGAGCACGTCGACCCGGGCACCGGCCGCGCTGGTCTGCCCGGTCACCCGGGCCAACTGCCCGTCGGCGCAGTCCAGCGCGTACGCGATCTGCCAGCCGACCAGCGCCACCAGCCCGATCAGCCAGGCCGGGACGGAGCCGTCGGCCACCGCGTCGGCGGTCGCGATCACCATCACCGACGCGGCCAGCCCGAGCAGCAGGTTCGCCACGGTCAGCACGGTCGGTGGCAACCGCAGCCGGGCGGCGGCGTACGCGAACACCGCCCCCAGCCGCTGGCTGACCGCCTCGCTGAACAGCCCGCCCCCTCTGTTCGCCTGAAAGAAGTCCTTCAGGAACGGGGTAGACACTGCTTGTTCACCTTGCGGGCATGCTGAGGGCACCGAGGTATTCTGCCAGCCGCTCCCGGACGGCATCCGCACCGAGGTGCAGGTGTTCCAGGACGGTGTACCGGTCCGGCCGGGTGTGCGGGGCGTGCAGCACGGCGGCGACAAAGTCGTCGTCGGTCAGCCCCAGGTCAGCGGGGCGCACCGGCAGCCCGTGCCGACGCAGTGCCGCCGCCAACTGCCCGAACCGCAGCTGGTCGCCGCGCAGGAAGGTGCAGAACAGCGCACCCAGCCCGACCTGCTCGCCGTGCGAACCGGCACCGGGGTGCAGCAGGTCGAGGGCGTGCGAGATCTCGTGGCAGCCGCCACTGGCCGGCCGGCTCGACCCGCACACCGCCATCGCGATCCCGCCCAGGATCAACGCCTCGGCGAGGGTGGTCAGGAACGCGTCGTCGCCGAGCCCGCCCGGATGGCTGATCAGCGCCTCCGCCCCGGTTCGGGCCAGCGTCACGGCGAGACCGTCGATCGGTTCGTCGCGGACCGCGTGCGCCAACTCCCAGTCGGCGACCGCGCTGAGGTTGCTCAACGCGTCGCCGATGCCGGCCCGGGTCTGCCGGTCCGGGCCGGCATCGACGAAGTCCAGGTCGACCACGATCGCCAACGGGATGTGCACCCCGTACGACCCGCGTCCGCCGTCGTGGTCCAGCGACGCCACCGGGGAGGCGATCCCGTCGTTGGCCAGGCTGGTCGCCACACTCACCATCGGCACGGCGTACCGGGAGGCGGCGTACTTGGCGGTGTCGATGGTCTTGCCGCCGCCGATACCGACGACCGCGTCGTAGGAGCGTTGCCGCAGCTTCTCGCCCAGATCGTGGGCGGCGTCCAGGGTGCCGCCGGCGACGGTGAAGACGTCGGCCCGGCCGAGCCCGGGAGAGATCAACTCGGCGATCCGTTCGCCCTGTCCGGGGCCGACCACCACGGCGACCTCGCCGCCGGCGGAGATCCGGCGGTCGGCGAGTAGCGCGCCCAGGCCGGCGACGGCACCCCGGCGTACGTCGATGGCGAGCGGGGTGTGCACGGTACGGGCTAGTAGCGGCATGCGATGTCCCGAGCCTTGATCAGGTCGTCGTGGTTGTCCACCTCGACCCAGTCGACGTCGCCGATCGGCGCTGCCCGTACCTCGCCGCCACGGTCGGCGTACTCCTGGTAGCCGTCCTCGTAGTAGAGGTTGGGGTCGCGCCGCCAGGTCGCCTCCAGTGCCTCGGCGAGCCCGGCGGCGGCCGACGCCTCGATCAGCGTCGCGCCGATGTACTCGCCGTGCGCCTGCGCCGGATCCATCAGCTTGGTGATCCGGGTCAGCTGTCCGGCGTCGTCTAAGACGACCTTCATCTCCTCGTCGGCGAGCTTCTTGACCGTGTCGACCGCGAGCAGGATGCCCGGCCCGCGCCCGGCCAGCAGCGTCTGCTCGACGCTCGCCGGGTGCACGGTGTCGCCGTTGACCAGCAGCGCACCGGCGGCGAAGTGGTCCCGCGCCAGCCACAGCGAGTACGCGTTGTTCCATTCTTCGGCGCGGTCGTTGTCGACCAGGGTCAGTTTCACGCCGTGCCGGTCCTGCAGGTCGGCCTGCCGGGTCCGGACCGCGTCCGCGGCGTAGCCGACGACGACGACCACGTCGGTGAGCCCGGCGGCGGCGAGGTTGCGCAGCCCGATGTCCAGGATCGTGGTCTCCCCGTCGACCGGTACCAGCGCTTTCGGCAGAGTGTCGGTGTACGGCCGCAGCCGCCGTCCCGCTCCGGCAGCGAGCACGAGACCGATCATCAGACGGTCCTCCTGGTGAGGGGTGGGTGGGATACCGGTGGAGGATAGCGGCATCAGCCGGGAAGCGTGGCGAGGTCGGCGAGCAGCGTCAGCCGCTGCTCCGGCTCCAGCGCCTGGTGCGGGCCGGCCGCCCGGCGGTCGGTCTCCTGCTCAATGGCCAGCCGGGCCGGGCCGGGTGGCAGGTCGACGATGCTGCGGGCGGTGTGCCCGGCGGCGGTCCAGGCGGCGGCGTGCGCGTCTGCCCGGTGGTGACGCAGCACGGTGAGCCGGTTGAGCAGCAGCACCCCGGCCGGGGTGCCCTCCGGCTCGTACGGCGGGGCGACCGCGCGGAACGCGTCCTGCCCGCCGGTGTCACTACCGGCCAGCGCGGCGGCCAGCAGCCGGCCGGTCAGTTCGACCAGCCGGACCAGCCGGGCCGCGTGTTCGGCACCCCAGATCTGCCCGGTGACCGCGGCGTGCAGCCCGTACAGGTCGGTGAGGAAGGCGGCGCCGCGTTCGGTGGCCCGCAGCGCCCCGTCCGGATGGCGTACCAGCATCCCGTACGCGACCTGCTTGTCCAGCACCCGCTGGCAGCTCGCCGCGTCCTGGTAGCGGGTGACGGCGGCGAACCCGGCGGCGTCGACCAGGCCGCTCGGCGCGGCCAGCCGGGTCCGCAGGTCGACCAGGTAGCCGACGGCGGCCGGACCGCCGTACCGCTGACGTAGCTCGACCCCGGCGGTGTCGGCGGCGGCCATCGCGGCCCGGTGCACCCGGTCGATGACGGGGGCGGTGAGCGCCGCGCACCGGTCACCGGGCAGCCACAGCTGGTCGCCGGCGCTCACAGGCCCAGGGAGCGCAGTACGGCGAAGCCGTTCTCGGCGATCCGCCGGATCAGCCCGTCGTTGACGTGAGCCGATTCGTCGAGCACGTCGAGCGCGTCGGCGGCGAGCCAGCGGAACTCGGTGTGCTTGCCGGCCTCGAGCTGCGGATTGGCCAGGTCACCGTCGACCCGTACCAGATAGTCGAGCTCGACCCGGGCGATGCCGTCGTTGCCGACGTAGGTGTACTCGCCGACCTCGGCGAGAATGTGGGAGACGGTCCACCCGGTCTCCTCGCGTACCTCCCGGTGCAGGGCCTCGATCGGCGTCTCGCCGGCTTCGAGGTGGCCGCCGGCGATGTCCCAGGTGTCGGGGAACAGTCGACGCTGCGGCGAGCGGCGCTGGAAGAAGATCCGGCCGTCGTCGTCGACGATCAGCGCCGCGACGCAGCGCAGCGGTTCGGGGGGTGGGGCGGACACGCCTGTGACCCTAGCGAGCACCCCGGGGGAAGAACCAGGACCAGCATGTGTGCTGGCGCACCAGCCGACGGTGATCGGCCGGGCAGGTCGTACGCTGGCACCCATGAGCGCCGAGCAGCTGATCTCGTTCGCCCGTGGGGCGCCCTCGCTGGACATCGTCGACATCGACGGGCTGAAGGCCGCCGCCGGCCGGGCCTTCGACGCCGACCCGGCCGGGGTGACCGCCTACGGCACCTCCGTCGGCTACGTTCCGTTGCGCCGCTGGATCGCCGACAAGCACCGGGTCGCGCCGGAGCAGGTGCTGGTGACCAACGGGTCGCTGCAGGCCGACGCGTTTCTCTTCGACCACCTGGTAAAGCCGGGCGACGCGGTGGTGGTGGAGCGGCCGACGTACGACCGGACGCTGCTCAACCTGCGCCAGCTCGGTGCCGAGGTGCACCCGGTGACGCTGCAGCCGGACGGGCTGGACACCGAGGAGCTGCGCAAGCTGCTGGAGTCCGGGGTGCGGCCGCGGCTGGCGCATGTCATCCCGAACTACCAGAACCCGGCCGGGGTGACCCTGTCGCTGCCGAAGCGGCGAGCGTTGCTGGAGCTCGCGGCCGAGTTCGGGTTCACCATCTTCGAGGATGACCCGTACGCCGACATCCGGTTCCGGGGCGAGGCGCTGCCGTCGATGCTGTCGCTGGACACCGCCGGCGTGGTGGTGCACGCCTCCAGCTTCACCAAGACCGTCTGCCCGGGGGTCCGGGTCGGCTACCTGGTCGGCGAGGTCGGGCTGGTGAAGGAGATCGCGGCGCGCGCCACCAACCTGTACATCTCGCCGGGCATGGTAGCCCAGGCGATCGTGCACCAGTTCTGCGTCTCCGGCGACCTGGACCGGTCGATCACCACGGTGCGCACCGCGCTGGCCGAGCGCGCCCGGGTGCTGGCCGAGTCGTTGCGCAAGCACATCCCGGGGGTACGGTTCACCGAGCCGGACGGCGGGTACTTCCTCTGGGTCGACCTGCCGGACGATGTGGCGGTGGACGCGCTGGTGCCGGCGGCCGCGCAGCGCGGTGTCGCGGTGGTCAAGGGCAGTGACTTCCTGCTCGACGGCGGCGAACACGCGCTGCGGTTGGCGTACTCGGCGGTCACCGTCGATCAGATCGACGAGGGCGTCCGCCGGTTGGCGGCCGCGATCGACGAGGTACGCGCGGGGTAGCCGGCTGGCGTCTCTGCCGGCTTCGGCCGGCCGGGTGCCGGGGAGCCGGAGTGCCGGGAAGGAGACGGGCGGATGGCGGACCAGGACCGTGGGCAGCAGCGGTGGCCGGACGGCGGGAGCAGCCGGGCGTTGTCGCGGGCCTGGACGTCCCCGGTCCGGGCGGTCAGCCGGATGCTCAACTCGACCGAGACCCCGCTCGCGCCGGACCCGGCGCCGGTCGAGGAACGCAGCGGGGTGGTCGACTGCGCGCTCTACATCGACGGCATCCGCCAGCCGGGCTCGTGGCAGCATCCCGAGGCGCTGGCCACCGCCCGTCGGGAGCGCAACGCGTTCGTCTGGCTGGGGCTGCACGAGCCGAGCCTGGCCGAGATGGCCGGCATCGCCGACACGTACGGGCTGCACGAGCTGGCCGTGGAGGACGCGGTCAAGGCCGAGCAGCGACCGAAGCTGGAGCAGTTCGGCGAGGTCAACTTCCTGGTGCTGCGGACCGCCCGGTACGTCGACCACGAGAAGCTGACCAGCGACTCGGAGGTGGTGGAGACCGGCCAGGTGATGCTGTTCATCGGGCAGGGTTTCGTGATCAGCGTGCGGCACGGCGACGCCTGCCGGCTGGCGCCGGTGCGGGCCGACCTGGAACGCAACCGGGACCTGATGGTGCAGGGGCCGTGGGCGGTGGCGTACGCGATCACCGACCGGGTGGTGGACCTCTACCTGGAGGTGGTGGACCGGGTGGAGACCGACCTGGACACCGTCGAGGCGGACGTCTTCTCGCCCGAGGCCAGTGACAAGGTGCACGAGATCTACCAGCTGAAGCGGGAGCTGGTGGAGTTCAAGCGCACCGTCGCGCCGCTGCAGCGGCCGATGATGACCCTGACCGCCGAGATCAACGAGGACGTGCCGGCCGAGATCCGCCGCTACTTCCGGGACGTGCAGGACCACCTCAGCCGGGTGGTGGAGCAGGTCAACGCGTACGACGATTTGCTGAACTCGATCCTGCAGGCCCGACTGGCGCAGGTGACCGTGGCGCAGAACAACGACATGCGCAAGATCGCCGCCTGGGCCGGTATCGCCGCGGTGTGGACCGCGTTGGCCGGCATCTACGGGATGAACTTCGAGTTCATGCCGGAGACCGGCTGGAAGTTCGGCTACCCGGTCGTGCTCGCCCTGATGCTGAGCATCTCACTGGTGCTGTACCGGTCGTTCCGGCGCAACGGCTGGCTCTGAACCCGCCAACCGTGCGCCGGTCCGACCGCCGGTACTCAGGCGCGCCCGTTGTGGGCGGTCGCCGCCGTCGGGTCGCTGTCCATCGCCGAGATCGGGTCGCCGTGCGGCTTGCCGCCGTCGGCCGGCTTCGGCGTGACCGACTCGTGGGTGGCACTACCGGCCGCCCGCATCGTGTCCAGTGCCTGACCCGGGTCGTACTCCTCCCACTGGGCGGCCTGGCGACGCCGTACCGCGATGGTGCCGATCGCGGCTCCCGCCGCGAGCACGCCGACGATCATCGGCCAGCGGCGGCGGCTGTGCTTGGCACGCTTCGACGGGGTGAGCTTCGCCTTCATCGCCGGCATCGCGGTCCGTTTCGCTGCCTTCATGTTCTTCATGTTCTTCGTCTTCGCCTTCCTGGTTGCCCGGCGGGCCTGGCGGGCCCCGTCGGCGGCGGCCACCGCCAGCGGCGCCAGCGTGGCCATGGTCGCGGTCATGCCCTGGGACGCGGAGCCGCGTACCCGGTCGGCGGTGGGTGCCACCGCGTCCCGGGCGGCGTGGATCCGGGGTCCGACGGTGGCCCCCACGCCCCCGGCCGCGTGCGTCGCTGCCTGCATAAAATGATCTAGGCTCTCGCCGAGCTCCGCTCGGACGAGATCCCGCCGCTTGGCGCGCCTGGAGATCCTCAACACCGCTGCCTACCTCCTGTGCCGTCGTTGCAACGTCATCCTCCACCTTCGGGTGCCTCCGTGTGACCGGATCGGGGCACATGGGAGGATCCGCATGGAACTGACCAACAACTGAGGAGTACCCGTGGCTGAGGCTGTCTACGCCACCTTGCACACCAATCACGGACCGATCCGGTTGGAGCTGTTCGCCAACCACGCACCGAAGACGGTCCGCAACTTCGTCGAGCTCGCCGAGGGCACCCGGGAATACACCGACCCGCGTACCGGTCAGCCGGGCAGCGGTCCGTACTTCGACGGAACCATCTCGCACCGCGTGATCAGCGGGTTCATGATCCAGATGGGCGACCCGACCGGCACCGGTCGGGGCGGTCCGGGCTACACGTTCGCCGACGAGTTCCACCCGGAGCTGCGCTTCGACCGTCCGTACCTGCTGGCGATGGCGAACGCCGGACCGGGCACCAACGGTTCGCAGTTCTTCATCACGGTCAGCGCGACCACCCACCTGAACAACCGGCACACGATCTTCGGTCAGGTGGCGGACCAGGACTCGGCGAAGGTCGTCGACTCGATCGCGAACACGCCGACCAACCCGGCGGACCGTCCGCTCAGCGACGTGGTGATCAACCGCGTGGAGATCGAGCGGGTCGGCTGAAACCGGCCGATCACGAGGCGGCAGGCGCGAAACCTGCCGGGTAACCTTGGCGCTCATGAGCGAGCACCGGGGTTGCCGGCTCTCGGCGCGGGTCGTCGGCACCGGCGCAGTGAGGTGGCGTGATGAGTGATCCGGCCCCGACGGTGCCGGTCTGCTACCGGCACACGTCCCGGGAGACCTGGGTCCGGTGCGCCCGGTGCGAGCGGCCGATCTGCCCCGACTGCATGCGGGACGCGGCGGTCGGGCACCAGTGCCCGGAGTGCGTCGCAGAAGGGCGACGGACCCAACGGTCGGCGCGCACTGCCTTCGGTGGCAGTGCCGCCGGCCAACAGGGCACCGTCACCAAGGTCCTGATCGGCATCAACGCGGTCGTCGCACTGATCGGGTTGGCGATCTCCGGCGGTGGTGCGCTGCTCGGCGCCGGGCTCTTCTCGGCCGCCGGGCGGCTGCACGCGTTCGGCGGGGTGATCGGCCCGGACGTCACCGTCCGGCCCAACGGCACCGTGCTCGCCGGTGCGCTGCCCGGGTACGGCGACGTCTTCATCGGCATCGACGGTGGTGGTGTCTACCGGCTGATCACCGCGATGTTCATCCACTACGGGCTGCTACACCTGCTGTTCAACATGTGGGCACTGTGGGTGCTCGGCCGCAACCTGGAGGCGGTGCTCGGGCCGGCCCGGTTCCTGGCGCTGTACCTGATCGCCGGGCTTGGCGGCAACGTCGCGGCCTACCTGGTCGACCCGGGTGCGCTGTCCGCCGGCGCGTCCACTGCGGTCTTCGGCCTGTTCGCCGCGTTCTTCATCGTGCTGCGCCGGCTGAAGCGGGACACCTCAGCGGTGGTCGGCATCCTGGTGATCAACCTGATCCTGACCTTCACCGTGTCCAGCCTGTCGATCGCCGGTCACCTCGGCGGTCTGATCACCGGCGGGTTGATCGGGGCGATCCTGGCCTACGCTCCGCGCACCAACCGCACCGTGGTGCAGGCGGTCGGCAGCGGTGCCGTGCTGCTCTTCCTGATCCTGGTCACGGTGGCCCGGATCGCCCTGGTGCACGCCGGCTGACGGTCCGGGCGCCGCCCGCAGCAGCGCCGCCGCGACCTCGTCCGGCGAGGCGCCCAGCTCGTTGCCGCCGATCAGGTGCAGCGAGTCGCCCGCGTCGATCTCCAACAACTCGCTGCGGATGCCCCGGTGGCCGCGGCGGTCCACGCTGTACGGCAACCGCGATCTTGCCGGCCGGGACCTTGCCGGCGACCCGCCAGGTCAGCTCCCCTGGGTTCGCTGTGCACGGGTCAAGGATGGCTGTGCACCGGCCGAGGCTGCCACTCGCGCGGGTCGCGGCGTACGATTCGGGAAACGAGGTTACCCGGGAGTAGGTAGGCATGAGGGACGCGGTCATCGTCGGAGCGGTCCGGACCCCGATCGGGCGACGCAAGGGTGCCCTGGCATCGGTGCACCCGGTTGAACTGTCCAGCCACGTGCTGCGGGCGCTCGCCCAGCGGACCGGTCTCGATCCGGCCGACGTCGATGACGTCGTCTGGGGCTGTGTGTTCCAGGCGGGCGACCAGAGCTGGAACATCGGGCGCAACGCCGTACTCGCGGCCGGCTGGCCGGAGTCGGTGCCCGGCACCACCGTCGACCGGCAGTGCGGGTCCAGCCAGCAGGCGCTGCACTTCGCGGCCGCGACGGTGATCGCCGGGCAGGCCGACCTGGTGGTGGCCGGCGGCGTCGAGTCGATGACCCGGGTACCGATGGGGGCCAGCACCGGTGCCGGGCAGCCGTTCGGCGACCAGGTGCGGGACCGGTACCGGGGGGTCGACGGCGTCGTCGCGGATGACCCCGTCCCGTTCAACCAGGGGGTCGGCGCCGAGCTGATCGCGCGGCGCTGGGGATTGTCGCGCACCGCCCTGGACGAGTTCGCGCTGACCAGCCACCAGCGGGCGGCGGCCGCCCAGGACGCCGGCGAGTTCGACGCCGAGATCGCGCCGGTGCCGGTCACCGACGACGCCGGGTCCGGTGCCGACAAGTTCGGTGCCGACGAGGGCATCCGCCGGGACACCTCACTGGCGAAGCTCGGTGAGCTGGCCACGCCGTTCCGGGCCGACGGGGTGGTGACCGCAGGCTCCGCGTCACAGATCTCCGACGGCGCGGCGGCGCTCGCGGTGACCACGTCGGAGTGGGCCCGGGCGCACGGCGTACGGCCGTTGGCCCGGGTGCACACCGCCGTGGTGGCCGGTGATGATCCGGTGATGATGCTGACCGCCCCGATCCCAGCGACGGCGAAGGCATTGCGTCGGTCCGGGCTCGACCTGACCGACATCGGGGTGTACGAGGTCAACGAGGCGTTCGCGCCGGTTCCGCTCGCCTGGCTGGCCGAGACCGGGGCGGACCCGGTCCGGCTGAACCCGCGTGGCGGCGCGATCGCGCTGGGCCATCCACTCGGGGCCAGCGGCGCCCGGATCATGACCACGATGCTGCACCACATGCGCTCCAACGGCATCCGGTACGGGCTGCAGACGATGTGCGAGGGCGGCGGGATGGCCAACGCGACCATCGTGGAAATTCTGTAGCTGAAATTTCGCCGTTACCCCGAGTCATTGCGCATTGACGTGTCGTTAACACGACATGGACGTCTTCTCCCGCACGTTCCTGCCGGCGGCGGCAGAGACCGCCGTCCCGATCTCGACCACCAGCCGGCACATGCCGGTGTTCCGCCGCTGTGTCTCGCCCAACGAACGCACCGTGCTCGTCACCCGGTGCCAACGCCCCGACCAGCCGATGCAGGGTGACTACCTGCTCCTGTTGACCCGGCGGCGACTGGTGGTGACCCAGGAGACACTGCTGTGGCGCCGGCTACGGCTGCACCTCAACAGCGAACTGCGTCACCTCGACCATGTGACCTGGACCACCGATCCGAGGGCCGGCATCGTCGAGCTCGCGGTCACCGCCGTCGACGGCATCCGGGAACGGTTCCTCATCAAGGCCGGCGATCCGGCCCGGGCCGGCCACATCGAAGCCCTGTTCGGCTACGCGTTCCTGGCCCGCCCGTTGGACGCCCGCAGCGGTGCCGCCGCCTGACTGACAGTAACCGACTGCCGGCAGTGGCATAGTCGTTACGGCCGGCGGTCAGCCGGTCACGGACCGGCGATCGGCGACTGCATCGACCCGGAACAAGCTGAGCACTTCAACCACACCTCGCGGGTGCGGCCACTGATCAGGGCGAAGGTGAAGGCCTTACCGGCGCCGAGGCATTTCGGGCAGATCGGCGGCCGCCGTCTCCTCGGTCCCGGCAGATCATCTTTCTCGCCCATGGAAACGAGATTACCGCCCACCATTACTCCGAGTGGAAGTCGCCGCCGTCGAAGGATCTTTCGGACCACCTGGGGGCGCACCTGCGGCTCGCCTGGCCCGTGCGCCCCCACGGGTTGGGCTAGTCTGGGTCCACTGCCACCGTACGCATTCGGAGACCACCGTGAAGCTCTCGATCCTCATGCCGGTCTACAACGAGGAGGCGCGGGTCGGCGATGCCCTCAAGCAGGCGCTCGCCGTTGACTATCCGTGCGAGATCGAGTTCGTGGTCGTTGACGACGGCAGCCGGGACGGCACCGGTGCGATCCTGGAGAGCGTCGACGACGCGCGGCTGCGGGTGATCACCCATCCACGCAACGCCGGCAAGGGCGCGGCGATCAAGACCGCAGTGGATTCCGCCGAGGGCGACTACATGGTGATCCTCGACGCAGACCTTGAGTACGACCCGCAGGACATCCCGAAGCTGCTCGAGCCGGTGCTGGACGGTCGGGCCACGGTGGTCTACGGCAATCGGACCTTCGGCAGCCACAGCGCTTACAGCTTCTGGTACGTGATGGGTAACAAGGCCGTGACCACGGCTGCGAATGTGATGTTCAACTCCTACATCGGCGACCTGGAGACCTGCTTCAAGCTGCTGCCGCTGTCGCTGTACCGCTCACTCGACGTGCGCTCGCGCGGGTTCGGCATGGAGGCGGAGGTCACCGGCAAGCTACTGCGTCGCCGGGTCCGCCCGTACGAGGTGCCGATTTCCTATCGGGCCCGGGGCCGCGAGGAAGGCAAGAAAATTACCTGGAAGGACGGGGTCGAGGCACTGTGGATCCTGGGTCGGGAGCGGACCCGGCGCCAGGGGCGTACCGTTCCCGGCGCCTGAGCCCCGCCGTCTTCTCCCCCGGCTGCTAACGGCCCCGTTCAGCCGCTGACGAACCGGGTGACTGAGCGCCGCAGCCCGGCCGGGTCCAGCCCGTGCCAGCGGTCATGGTCCGCCGCGCTGCCGTACCGATGCAGGTCCTCCCGCCCGACGCCCAACGACAGCAGCCGGTACGGCCGGTCCGCCAGCGCGGCGCCGATCAGGTGACTCGACGTCCCGGCCAGGTACGGCTCGACCAGCACCACCACCGGATCGACATAGTCGACGAGCATCCGTAGGCCGGTGACGTCGAACGGGCGCGGCGTGTTCGTGTACGCCACCGTCACGTCCAGCCCGGTGACCGCGTCCAACGTCTGGTCGAGCATCGGGCCGACCGCGACGACGACCGGGGCTCCCCCGCTGCCCCGACGCACCGTCACCAGTCGACCCGACACCCCGTCACCATGCGGGCTGTGGTTGCCGCGTGCGGCCAGCCGCAGGTAAACGGCGTCGTCGTGACCGGCCGCCGCCCGCAGCAACGGCCCGACCTCGTCCGGATGGCCCGGTACGTGCACCGTCCACGGCCCGGCCGTGTCGAGCAGCGCCACGTCACCGGGGGACATGTGGGTACGGCCCTCCGCCGCCGCGTCATACGACCCGCCGATGCTGACCAGCACCGCGCCGACGCCCTGGTGGTCGAGGTCGAGCTTGATCTGCTCGTACGCCCGGTCGACCAGGAACGGCGCGTAGGAGTGGGCGATGGCCCGCAGCCCGGTCAACGCCAGCCCACCGGCCACGCCGATCATCAACTGTTCGCGGATGCCGACGTTGAACATCCGGTCGGGGTGCCGGCGGGCGGCCGGGGCGAACGCCTCGGCCGAGATGTCGGCCAGCACCAACGCGGTACGCGGATCGTCGTCCAGCAGGCCGGTGGTGGCGCGGGTGAAGGCGTCACGCATGATCATTCTCCTTGCCGTGCGGTCTGGTGTACTTGGCCGGGGTCAGGGCGACCACCAGGTGCGGGCGTACTCCGTCATGTCCGGTCAGCGCGTCGGTCAGTGCCTCGTGGTCGCGGCCGTCGACGATCGTCGTGGTCCAGCCGTTCACGCGGAACCGGCTGGCCAGCCCGCCGGGCCAGCCGTGGGTGGCCGAGTCGTTGTCGACGACGATCGCGGTCAGCTCGGCGAGCTGCCGGCTGCCGGCGTACGCGATCGCCTCGTGGTTCGACCCTTCGTCGAGCTCGGCGTCGCCGACCAGGACGTAGACCCGGGCTCCGTTGGCCCTACCGGCCCGACCGACCTCGCCAGCCCCGCCGGCCCGATTGGCTCCGCCGGCCTGGTCGGTCAGGCCCTGGGCACGCAGGCCGAGCAGCGTGCCGACGCCGAGGCCGAGCCCGTGCCCGAGCGAGCCGGAGCCGATCTCCACCCCAGGCACCAGCAGCCGGTCCGGGTGGTGACCGAGCGGGCTGTCCGGCCCGGCCAGGTCGTCGAGCCAGGCGTCGGGGATGAACCCCTTCGCGGCGAGTACGGCGTAGTAGGCGGCCGGACCGTGCCCCTTGGATAGCAGGAACCGGTCGCGGTCGACGGCGTCGACGGTCTGCGGGCTGATCCGCAGAATCCGGTCGTAGAGGACCCACAGCACGTCCAATGTCGAGTTGGCGCTGTGCTCGTGCTTCTCGTCGCCGGTGATCCGGCGTAGCAGCGGCCGAAGGGCCGCGTACCCAATGTCGGTCGGCGGCTGATGCGGCGGCGCGACCGGGCTGGCTACGAAGGCTGACATGACCCTACCCTGCAAGTTGAAGTTGACTTCATTTCAAGGACGTTGTGATGCAGCGGACACTGGCCATCGGCGATTTGGCTGCCCGGTCCGGGGTGGCACCGTCAGCCCTGCGGTACTACGAGCGAATCGGGTTGATCCGAGCCGGGCGTACCGGCGGTAACCAGCGCCGGTACGCCCGCTCCGAGCTGCGCCGGGTGGCGTTCATCCGGATCGCTCAGCAGATCGGCGTGCCGCTGGACGAGATTCGCCAGGCGCTGGACGAGCTGCCCGATTCGCGTACCCCGACGAAGGCCGACTGGGCGCGGCTGTCCCAGCGCTGGCAGGACCGGCTCGACGAGCGGATCGCGCTGCTCACCCGGCTGCGCGACGACCTGGCCGGGTGTATCGGATGCGGCTGCCTGTCACTGCGGTCGTGCACGCTGTACAACCCGGCCGACCGGCTGGCCGCCGCCGGCCCCGGCCCGCGCATCCTGCTCGACGGCGGCTAGCCGTTGCCACTCGACGGCGGTTGGCCCTCGCCGGTCACCAGTAGCACCTTGCCCAGGTGGTCGCTGCTCTCGACGATCCGGTGCGCCTGCGCGGCCTGCGCAATTGGCATCCGGCGGTCGATGACCGGGCGGATCGCACCCGACGCGATCAGCGGCCAGACCTGGTCGTGCACCCGGCGGACGATCTCCGCCTTCTCGGCGAGCGGACGGGACCGCAGCGTGGTCGCGAAAATCGTGGCCCGCTTGGCCAGCAGCGCACCCAGGTTCAGCTCGGCGGTGCGGCCGCCCTGCAACCCGATGATCGTCAACCGGCCGCCGGTGGCCAGCGTTTGGACGTTGCGCTCCAGGTAGCCGCCGCCGATGATGTCGAGGATCACGTCCACCCCGCCGTCACCGTCGCCGGTCAGCTCGCGGGCGCGGGCGACGAAGTCTTCGGCGGTGTAGTCGATCGCGTGGTGGGCGCCGAGCGCCCGCAGCTGTTCGTGCTTGGCCGCGCGGGCGGTGGTCAGCACGGTGGCGCCGAGCGCCGCACCGAGCTGGACGGCGAAGGTGCCGATCCCGCTGCCGCCGCCGTGCACCAGCAGCGACTCGCCGGCCCGCAGCCCGGCGAGCTTGACCACGTTCGACCAGACGGTGCAGGCCACCTCGGGCAGCGCGGCGGCGTCAACCAGGCTCAGCCCGGCCGGCACCGGCAGCAGCTGCCCGGCGGGCACGGCGACCCGCTCGGCGTACCCGCCGCCGGCAAGCAGCGCGCAGACCTGGTCGCCGACCTTGCGGTGGGAGACGTCCGCGCCGACCGCGCTGATCACCCCGGAGCATTCCAACCCGAGGTACGGCGACGCGCCCGGCGGCGGAGGGTAGTGCCCCTGCCGTTGTAGCAGGTCGGCCCGGTTCACGGCGGTCGCGGCGACGTCGACGATCACCTCGTCCGGGCAGGGGGTGGGATCGGGCACCTCGGTCCAGACCAGGGCGTCGGGTCCGCCGGGCTGCGGCACGGTGATCGCGTACATGGCATCAGTCTTACCGGCTCGGCCGGTGTGCCGCCCGCCGAACCCGGCTGGTGAATCCTGATGGCCCCCTCGGCTACCGCCGCGTTAACCTGCGCCGCGGAGTGCTGTCGGACGTCCGTGGCACACTAGGGCACAGTGACGCGGCGGCTGACCGTCTCCGGCCGGCCGCACCGGGAGGGCTCGCCTAGTGGCCGATGGCGCTGGTCTTGAAAACCGGTAAGGCAGCAATGTCTTCGTGGGTTCGAATCCCACGCCCTCCGCTCCAACAAGCAAGTGTCCGTCCGGGGAAAGCCGGATACGATCCAATCGTCGTCAGGTAACTACTGAGAGTTGCCCCGGCGGTCGTCCTTGGCTGGCGGGACGGGTAGGTCCGCAACGTCAGGCGGTAGTGGGCGAGCCAAGGCCAGTTGCCGTCGGGGCGAACCGGCGGACCGTAGCAGGATCGGCCAGCCAGGTCAGCCCGGTAGGTCTGGCTGCCGGCGGCACCGGTGCCCGGGTAGGCATCGCACCGGCTACGGTGCCCCCGAAGAGCCGACGGGACGCCGGGAGTACCAGCCCCGCGACGATCAGCGCGACGGCAGGTACGCCGGCCGGTGGGGTGGGCGGCGCGGTCGCCGTGAACTCTACTGATCGGTCGACCCGACGGACCGGCCGACCGGTTGTCCGTCCATAGTCGAATGGCTGAGTGACTGGCGCGGACGTGTTGCCGTTTCGTCGGATGGACCACTCGTCCGATCGGACCAATCATGCGCACCGAGTCCGCCTGGCGGAACGGGGCGTTGAGCTGCCCCGACAGTCGCGACGTATGTTTCGCCAACATTTCATGTAGCACAGGTCGCACCAGGGGGTCACGGTGACGCAAACGGCGCACGATCGGCGTTTCTTCGTCGGCACTGACATCGGTGGCACTTTCACCGATCTCGTCGTGCTTGAGGACGGCGCGCCGCCCCGGCTGTTCAAATCACCGACGACGCTTCCCGACAGGTCCGGCGGCGTGCTCGCCGCACTGGAACTGGCGGCCGAGGCGTACGGCCTTGAACTGCCGGAATTCACCCGGCGTATCGACCACTTCGCCCACGGCACTACGGCGGCGACCAACGCGCTCATCGAACGCAAGGGTGCGCCGACCGCGTTGCTGACCACGCGCGGCTTCGCGGACACGCTGTTGATCCAACGAAGCATGACCTCCTGGGTCGGGCTCGGCGCGGCGACCGGGCACTACAGCCGCCGTCGGAACCCGGAGCCGATCGTGCCCCGGGCCAGCATCGTCGAGGTCACCGAGCGAGTCGACTCGGCGGGCCGCGAGGTGGTGCCGATCGACCTGGCTGCGGTTCGCGCGGCTCTGGTCGAAATGCGCGATGGCGACACCGAGGTCGGGGCATTGGCGGTCAGCCTGCTCTGGTCGTTCGTCAACCCGGCGCACGAACGCGCGCTGGCCGAGTTGATTAAGCAGGAGTGGCCGACGGCGTACGTGACGTTGTCGCATCAGGTGGCCCCGGTGATCGGCGAGTACGAGCGGACCGCCACCACGGTGATCAACTCTTACCTCGGTCCGGTGATTCGGGACTACGTGAACCTGCTGGAGACGCGGCTGCGGCAGGCCGGCTTCACCGGCGAGTTGTCAATCATGGACTCGGGCGGCGGCGTGATGCGGGCCGGCGACGCGGCCGCCCGAGCCGCGTCGATGCTCACCTCCGGCCCGGCCGGTGGAGTGCTCGCCTCCGTGGCGCTCGCCCGCCGGCTCGGTCACCGCAATGTGATCACCAGCGACATGGGCGGGACGAGCTTTGACGTCGGCCTCATTGTCAACGGCGAACCGTTGGTGGAGCGAATCAGCGAGGTGGGCAACTATCACCTGGCACTGCCCCGGATCAAGGTTCAGGCGATTGGTGCGGGCGGCGGTTCGATCGCGTGGGTGGACGAGGTGGGTGCCCTGGTCGTCGGCCCGGAGAGCGCCGGGTCGGTGCCCGGCCCCGCATGCTACGGCCGCGGCGGCGAGCGGCCCACCGTCACCGATGCCGACGTGGTGCTTGGGATCATCGATCCAGACCACTTCCTTGGCGGCCGGATGAAGCTGGACCGCCCCGCCGCGGAGGAGGCCATCCGCCGGCACGTTGCGGAGCCGCTGGGCATGTCAGTCACCGATGCCGCCGCCGGCATCCGGCAGGTCGCGGACAACCAGATGGCAGACCTGTTGCGTAAGGTCACCGTCGAGCAGGGCCATGACCCGCGCGACTTCGTGATCTACGCGTACGGTGGTGCCGGCCCGACCCACGCCTACGCGTATGCCGACGCCGCCGGCATCGGCACTCTGGTGGTGCCCCCGACGGCGACGGTCCACTCCGCGTTCGGGACGGTCATCTCCGATCGTTATCGGGCTGTGCAGACCACCGACCCGCAGCGTACGCCGCCCGGCGCCGATGACCCGGCGGCCCATCTGGACAGCGACCGCATCGCGGCGACCTTCGCGACACTCATCGACCGCTGCCACGCCGACCTCGACCGTGATCCGCGAGCCACCTTCACGCGCATCGTCTACCTCAAGTTCCGCCGGCAGACCCAGGAACTTCCGGTGGTCGTGCCGGCAGGCCGGGTCGACGGGCAGATGGCTCGGCGCCTGGTCGAGGACTTCCTGGCCAGCTACGAACGAATCTACGGCGCGGGCACCGCGTTGCGCAGCGCCGGGCTTGAGCTGCTCACCCTGCGGGTGGAGGGGCGGGTCCGGGTAACCGAGCTGGCCGCGGCGGCACCGCGGCGGCGCGGAACGCTCGCCGCGGCGGTGCTCGGACAGCGTTCGGTGCACTTTCCAGAGACCGGGCTGGTGCCGGCCACCGTCTACCGCGGGGAGTCAGTCGGGCCGGGCCTCTCACTGCCCGGCCCGGCAGTCCTGGAATTCGCCGGCACCACCGTGGTCGTCGGCCCTCGCCAACAGGCCGATGTCGACGACGACGCCAACCTGGTGATCACCGCTCGGGAGGATTCATGACCACCGCCAGCTCCACCGGACCCGCCGGCCACTCCACCGCCGGACGGGACGTGGACCCTGTCACCTTCGAGGTGATCCGGCACCGGCTGCTGGCCATCACCGACGAACAGGGCGCCGTCCTGTCCGCCATCTCCGGCTCGCCCCACGTCACCGAGGCCAGCGACTACAACGTCGGGCTCTACCTGCCGGACGGCTCGGTAGCCGCGATGGGCCGTACCATTCTGCTGCACTCCGCGTCGATGGCCGCGATCACTCGGCACGTGATCGCCGATTGCGGCGACGATCCCGGCATCGCGGCCGGCGACATGTTCATCGTGAACGACCCGTGGAAGGGTGCCGTTCACGCTCCCGACCTCGGCATCGTCGCCCCGATCTTCTACGAAGGTGAGTTGCTGGCCTGGAGTGGCGCGATGTGCCACATGGTCGACGTCGGCGCCATGCAACCTGGTGGATTCTGCTCTGCGGCGACCGAGTCGTTCCAGGAGGGGCTGCAGCTTCCGCCGACGAAGCTGATCGACGGTGGCCGGACCCGCACCGACGTGTGGAACATCGTTCTGGCACACACCCGGATGGCGAGCACCGCGAACCTGGACCTTCGCGGACTTGTCGCAGCCAACCACACCGCCGTACGGGCGATGACCGAACTGGCTGACCGGTACGGCGCCGCGACGGTCCGCGAGGTCATGTCAGGTCTGATCGAACTCTCCGAGACCCGGCTGCGCAACCGGCTCCGTGAACTGCCGGACGCCACCGTCCGGTCCCGGGCCTATCTGGACAACGACGGCGGGCTCGCGGCCAGCGAGGTCGACGCGGTCTACGACGTGGACCTGGTGCTCACCAAGCAGGGCGATCGGCTGCACTTCGACTACTCCGGCTCGTCACCCCAGGCAACCGGGTACATCAACTGCACTCGGTCCGGCCTGATGGCTGGAGTCGCTGCGGCGTTGCTGCCGACCCTGGCCTTTGACTCGCCCTGGAACGAGGGGTTGTTCCACCCGGTCGAGGTGTACGCACCGGAAGGGCTGATTATCAACGCCCGTCGACCCGCGCCGGTGAGCGGTGGTGTGCTCGAGGCCGCCTGGCTGGTGGAGATGACAGCGGTGGAGTGCCTGTCCCGGCTGGCGGCCTGCTCCGACGAACTGATCGGTGAGGCTCAGGCCGCGCCGGCCGGCGGCCCCGATCAGTTCGTACTGACTGGCACCAACTCGCACGGCGAGCATTTCACCCACGTGATCCTCGACTGCCTCGCCACCGGTGGCGGCGCGTACGCGCATCGGGACGGGGTCTGGACCCAGGGGCAGCACAACATTGAGCGGCAACGTATCGCCAACGCCGAGACCGTGGAGTTGGACATGCCGTTGCTGTACCTGTGGCGGGGCTTGGTGACCGACTCCGGTGGGGCCGGCCGGCACCGCGGCGGGCAGAGTATCGGGGCACACTACGCCGTGCACGGCAGCGACGACGTCAGCGCCGTCTGCTCCGGGCACGGTTGGTTGGCGCCGAACTCCACCGGGCTGTTCGGCGGCTACCCGTCCGGCCCGAACGGTCGGCGCCTGGTCCGCGATAGCGACCTGCCGGAGCGACTGGCCGGCGGGGAGATTCCGGACCCGGCGACACTCACCGGTGAGCGGCCGCCGATGCGGGGCCGGGCCGGGAAGTTCCGGCTCGGCGCGGCAGCGACGCTCAGCTATACCCACCAGGCCGGCGGTGGTTGGGGAGACCCGCTGGAGCGCCCGATCGAGGCACTGCGGGTGGACCTACGGCAGAGGGCTGTCAGCCCGGAGGCAGCCGTCCGACTCTACGGTGCGGTGCTCGACGCGGCCGGCGAACTCGACGCAGCAGCGACCGCAGACCGCCGGAGTCGGCTGCGTGCCGAGCGCCGGGCCTGGCCGGCGGCCGAGGCGTTGCCTGCACAACCCGCCGCCACCGGCCGGCGCCGGCTGGGTCCGATCGGTGACCGGTTGGAGCGGATCGAGGTCGACGGGGCGCGCTACGTAGCCTGCCACTGCGGCACCGTGCTGGCTCCGTTGGGCCAGTCGTGGCGTCGCCGGGCAGCCTGCCTGGTGAGTACCGACGTGTTCCAGTTCAGCCCGGCCACCCGGCTCGCCGAGGAGTTGGAGATCCGGCAGTACGCCTGCCCCGGTTGCGGACTGCTGCACGCCACCGACGTGAGCCGGCGCGACGCCGACCTCGCCACCGACATCACCTTCGCTGATCACGCGCCGGCCTCGGCGGTGGTGCGCTGATGGGGACCGTGGCGTACGCGGCGGCGACTTCGCATGTCGGCGCGATCATCAAGAACCCGTTGGGAGGCGCCGACCGGTCACGGGCACTGCACGATGCGTGGCAGCGGATGGACGAGGCCATTGGTCGGGCCGACCTGACAGCGATGATCGTGGTAGGCACCGACCACTACGAGACCTTCGGGCTCGACAACTACCCGACGTACTGCCTCGGCCTGGCCGACCGGTACGAGGGTTGGGGCGAGTTCGGCACTCCGGACGGTACCTTCCCGGGCGCGCCCGGGGTCGCCCAGGCGTTGTTGACCGGGTTGGTGGAGCGCGGCTTCGACGCCGCCCGCTCGCACACCATGCGGCTGGACCACAGCTTCACGGTGCCGTTGACCAAGCTTCCGAACGCGGCGCGCGCCGGAGTCGTTCCGCTCTTCCTCAACTGCAACACGCCGCCGCTGCCGTCGCTGCGCCGTTGCCTGGAGTTGGGCAGGGCGATCGGTGCGGCCGTGGCGACGTTGCCCGCCGACAGCAGGGTCGGGGTACTGGGCACCGGCGGCATCTCACACTGGGTCGGCCTACCTCGGTTCGGTGAGATCAACGAGGAGTTCGACCGGGACTTCGTGTCGTGTCTGCGGGACGGTCGTCTGGAGCCGATCCTCGCCCTGTCAGACGAGGAAATCCTGGAACAGGCCGGCAATGGGGCACTGGAGATCCGGACCTGGCTGGTGGCCGTGGGTGCGACAGCTGGTGCGGGGGAGCCCGCGCCGGGAACGCTGCTGGCGTACGCGCCGATGGCCGAGTGGGCGATCGGCGCCGGGATCATGGAGTTCGTGCGATGAGCGTCGTGGAACTTAACCGGCTGGCCTGGGACCTGGAACACAAGCCCGGTTTGCTGGCCCGGGTTCGGGACGGCCTTCTCGACGGCTACGCGCTCGACGAGGAGGAGGTCCGCGCGGTGCGCGCCCGGGACTCCTGGAAGCTGCTGGCCCAGGGGATGAATCCGGTGGCGCTGCGGAACCTGATGGTGATGCTCGGCGTCCCGCACGCCGAGATGTACCCGCCTCGGGACACGCCGTGACCGCCCCGCTGCTGTCGCTGCGTGGCGTGAGCAAGTCCTTCGGGGGCGCTCGCGCTCTGATCGACATAGATCTGGATCTGCACGCCGGCGAGGTCCACGCCCTGCTGGGGATGAATGGCGCCGGCAAGTCGACTCTCGTGGAGATCATTTCCGCGTCGCTGACGCCGGATACGGGAACCCTGTCCGTGGCGGGCGAACCGGCCGGCCCACTCACTCCACGACGGGCCCGGCAGATCGGCATCACCACCGTGCACCAGCGCCGGTCCCTGGTTCCGTCGCTTTCCGTCGCCGAGAACCTGTTGCTCGGCCGGCTGCCGCGTCGAGGCCCGTGGGTGCGCTGGGACGAGATTCGGCGGTCGGCCCGCGCGGCACTTGACGACATCGGGGTACGGATCGATGTCACCGCCCCGGTCCGGACGCTCCCTGCGGCCCAACAGGTGCTGGTGGAGATTGCCCGGGAGGTGCACGCCGGCGGCAGGGTGCTGATCCTCGACGAGCCGACCGCCGCCCTCGGTGGCGGCGACGCTGCCCATGTCCACGAGCTGGTCCGCACCCTCAGCCAGCGGGGAGTCGGCATCGTCTACGTCTCGCATCACCTGGACGAGGTGCTTGCCCTCGCCGACTCGATAACCGTGCTGCGCGACGGCCGCCGGGTCACCACCGTGCCGGCCGAGGGCACCACCGTTTCTGACCTGGTGACCTCGATGACCGGCGGCAAGGCCGACATCGGCCAACGCCGGCCGGCCGTCGAGCCCGGGCCGGTGGTGCTGGACCTGGTCGGCATCGGCACCGGCGACAGGCTGCGTGAACTCAACCTTCAGGTCCGCGCCGGGGAGGTGGTCGGCGTACTCGGTCCAGCCGGCGATGGCCAGTCCCAGCTATTCGGCCTGCTCTCAGGCACCCGTCGCCCGCGCACCGGGAGCATCGTGGTGGACGGCCAGCCGGTACGGCCGGGCAGCGTACGTGACGCGCTGCGGCACGGCATCCGGTGCGTCACCGGGGACCGGCTTGCCCTGGGCCTGATTCCCGAGCTTTCCGTGGACGAGAACGTCACGCTGGCCAGACGGGCGCTATCGGGCCGGCCGTTCGTCCGCTGGCCGGCGCTGCACGCCATGGCCGCCGAGGCCCGCGACCGCTACCGGGTCGTCAGCATCGCCGCCGACCCGCCGGTCCGGGCACTTTCCGGTGGCAATCAGCAGAAGGTTCTTCTGGCCAAGTGGCTGCCGACGGGCGGGCGGGTCTGTCTGCTGGAAGAACCGACGAACGGGGTCGACGTCGCGGCCAAGGCCGAGATCCACGAACTGGTAGAGGGTCTGGCCGCGGATGGAACAGCGCTCCTGCTGACCTCCTCCGACGTCGACGAGGTGCTGCGGCTGGCGGATCGGGTGGTGGTGATCCGGGGCGGCGCGGTGGTGGCCGAGTGCGCCGTGGCGCAGACCAGCAGAGACGAACTGGTGACCATGACGGCCGGAGGGACAGCATGACAACGTCGGCGCTCAACAAGCGGACCCGGCTCGCGGTGCCGGGCGGGTTGACCCACCATGCCGGACTGATCGGCCTGCTGATCGTTCTGGCGATCTTCACGGCGACCCAGTCGGACGCCTTCCTGACGGGGCCGAACCTGCTGAACGTCGTCCGGCAGATCTCCGTGGTGGCCGTGCTCGCCGCGAGCCTCACCCTGCTGATGACGGCCGGCGGTATCGACTTCTCCCTGGCCAGTCTCGCCGGAGTCAGTGCCGGGGTGCTCGCCCGGCTTCTCGAGGCCGGCGTGTCAGAGCTGACGGCGGTGGCGCTCACAGTCGGTGTGGGCATCACCGTCGGCCTGCTCAACGGCGCGATCATCACCGCCTCGGGAGTAGCGCCGTTCGTGGTCACGCTCGGCACCGCGACAGCGTTGGAGGGCGTCGCGCTCCTGGTCATCCGTGGGCAGAGCATCTCGATCGGGCAGAACCTGTCCGGCCTCGGCTTCGGTGAGGTGGTGGGCATTCCGGTGTTGTCGCTGATCGCGCTCGCGGTCTGCGTCGGGGTGGGATTGGTGATGCGCTACACCACGATCGGCCGGCACGCGTTCGCGATCGGTGGGAACGAGGCCGCCGCACGGCTGTCCGGCGTCCCGGTGACCGGTGTGAAGCTGGCCCTCTACGGACTCAACGGAGCGCTCGCCGCCATCGGCGGCACGATGCTGCTGGCCAGGCTGGGAGCGGCCAGCCCGGGCACCGCCGGGTTGCACCTGGAACTGACCGTGGTCGCCGCCGTGGTGATCGGTGGAACGGCGCTGGCCGGTGGCAGCGGCACGATCATCGGCACCGTCCTCGGCGTGATCCTGCTCGGGGTGGTAGCCAACGCGCTGAATCTTCTCCAGATCGACTCCTACTACCAGCAGGTCTCCGTCGGCGCCGTGCTGCTCGTCGCGGCTGTCGCCAATCAGGTACGTCGCCGGCACAGCGGCTGATCTGGTGCCGTTGCCCGGCCGTAGACCGTTCTCCCGTACGACCACACTGGTCCGTCTTTGAGAGGTTGACCGCTATGAAAAGAAAGAGCAGATTCTTCATCGGGGTTGCCGTCGCCGCCCTGACGGTGTCGGCCTCGGCCGGCTGCGGTAGCGACGACGCAACCGTCGACTCCGGTGGCCAGGAGGGATACCGGATCGGCTTCGTGAACGGCAATACCATCCAGTTCCACACTTGCCTGGAAAAGTCGGTACGGGCGCAGGCCGAGGCGAAGGGCGTGGAACTGCTGGTCGCCAACTCCGCCGGTGATCCCGCCAAAGAGATCTCCAACGTGGAAGACATGATCATCAAGCAGGTTGACGCGATCATCGTGCAGACCGTCAACATCGATGCTCAGCAGGGCGATGTCGACCGAGCCAACCGCGCCGACGTCCCGATTTTCCTGACCTCCGTGGCGGCTGTCGATCCCAACAAGATTCTCGGCGCGGCCACCACCGACGTGGAACACGCCGGCGCGCTGCTCGGCCAGTGGGTGGCCGAGGACGGCGGCCAGGAACCGGCCGAGATCGCGATCATCGGCGGCGCCCCCGGCGCCTCGGCCGACCTGATGAACAAGGGGTTCAAGGCAGCCCTCGGAGACGGTCAGCAGGTGGTCTTCGAGCAGCCGGCGCTGTGGCAGCGGGCCAAGGCGCAGGAGGTCGCGGAGAACCTGCTGCAGGGCAACCCCGGCATCAAGTACCTCTTCGTTCACAACGAGGACATGGCGTTCGGCGCGCTCTCCGCGCTCCGAGCAGCCAACCGCGACGACATCAAGATCGTCACAATCAACGGCACCGACGACGGCCTTGCGGCGATCCGCGACGGCCAGATCTCCGCGACGATCAGCCAGCCGCCGCGCCTGATCGGTGAGATGGCCATCGACGCCGTGGTGTCCCTGCTCGACGCCGAGAACGGCGGTTCCGGCCCGGCTGCCCCCAAGGTGCAACAGATCCCCGACCAGCTCATCACCAAGAGCAACGTGGATCAGGCTCCGCAGTACTGCCTGTAGCCCAAGCCCGGTGACGGAAGGCTTCTGATGATCGACCTCGATGATGACCCGGACCGTCGGCGGGGCGTGCGCTCGGTGGCGCGGGCGCTGGACATCCTGACCGCGTTCAGTACCACCCACCCGAGGTTGCACCTGTCCCAGCTTGCGGAGGCCGCCGGGCTGCCGCGCCCGAGCGCCCACCGGATCGCGGTCACGCTCGTCGAACGGGGCTTCCTCCGGCAGGACCCGGACGGGGCGTATCTGCTCGGCATCCGGTTGCTCGAACTGGGCAACCAGGTCTCGGAGAGTTCCGCCCTGACCCACCTGACCCAGCCGGCGGCCGACGAGCTGGCTCGGATCACCGGCGAGACCGTCCTGGTGGCCGAGGTCGACTGGTCGGACTGCACGTTGGTCATCACGGGCAAGCGCCCGGCGGCCCACCCGCTGGCCGTGTCCTCCCCAGTCGGACGGCGCTCGGTGCTCGGCGGCGGATGCATCGGCAAGGCGGCTCTGTCCGGGCTGCCACCCGAGCGGGTCGCCGAGATCGTGCCCCGGCTACGACTGACCCGGCGCACCCCACGGGCGATCGTCGACCATCAGGAGCTCTGCGCCGAGGTCGAGGTGAGCCGCGCCCGGGGCTACGCGATCGAGTCCGGCGAGTATCTGGTCGGCGTGGCCGGGGTCGCCGTACCGGTGACGGTCAACGGCCGGGTCGCGGGGGCGCTCGCCGTCATCGGCCCCGCGTCCCGGTTCCTGCGGCGCCAACTCGACCGGACCGGGCAACTGGTCCGGCAACAACTCACCTCCGCGTCCCCGGGCGAACGGCGTCCGGTGGCAACCGCCATCGAACCGGAAGGATGGGAACACCTGTGAGCCCCAACGAGACACCCGGTTGGGTCACCTTTCCCAGCGGGACCGACCAGATCCAGGGCTACCTGGCCCTGCCCGAACCGCGCGCCGACCGGCTCCCTCCGGTCGTGCTGATGGCGCACGAGAACCTCGGCGTCACCGAGCACCGGCAGGACGTCACCCGCCGCTACGCGGCGCAGGGGTTCGCCTGCCTGACGGTGAACATGTTCAGCCGCGTCGGTGGCCGACCCCCACAGGACTACACCACTGTGGAGGAGCGACGTGCCAAGGCGTTCCTGGCGGCGACCGACGAGCAGGCCGTACCCGACTTCGAGGCTGCGCTCGACTACCTCGCTGGGCGCGGCGACGTGGACACCTCTCGGGCCGCGGCCGTCGGTTTCTGCCTCGGCGGCGGGACGGTACTGGTCTGGGCGACCCGGACGGACCGGCTGCGTTGTGTCGTGCCGCTCTACGGTCTGCCGGTGCTGCCACCGGAGTACTCCCCGACCGGGCGACCACGCTCCCGGATCGAGGCCGCCGAGTCGGTCCGCTGCCCGGTTCAGGCCCACTACGGGGAGGCGGACCAGTTCATTCCGCTCGACGAGGTCCGCCAACTCAAGCAGGCGTTGGCCCGCAGTGGCCAGTCCACCGAGCTGCACCTGCATCCGGACGCCGGGCACGCGTACCACGACGACACCCATCCGAACTACCACTCCAAGGCGGCCCAGGAGACCGACCGGCTCACGTTCGACTTCCTGCACGCGTACCTCGACCGGTGAGGCGCCGGCTGTGATGACGCTCTGGACCGAACTGCTCGGCGCCGAGGTGCGCTGGGTCGACGCGGGTGGTGTGCGTACCCGGACAGTGACCCAGGGCGACGGCCCGCCGGTGCTTCTCCTGCACGGCCGGGGCGGGCACCTGGAGACCTGGTCGCGCACCCTGCCGGCGCTGTCCCGGCGGCGCCGGGTGATCGCGGCCGACCTGATCGGCCACGGACTGACCGCCGCACCGCCCGGCGAGTACTCCGTCGACCGGCTGCTCAGCCACGTCGTGGACCTGCTCGACGCGCTCCGGCTGCCCCGTGTCGATCTGGTGGGACAGTCACTCGGCGGCTGGGTAGCGGCCCTGCTCGCGATCACCCGACCGGAGCGGGTCGACCGGCTGGTCCTGGTCGAACCGGCTGGGCTGCAGTCCGAGCAGGAACGGCTCGACGACCCGAGGGTACGCGCGGCGTACGAGCGCGGCGGCCGGGCCTTCGCCGAGGCGAGCGGAGACAACGTCCGGACCCGGCTGACCGGCCTGTTGGCCGACCCCGACCTGGTCACCGACGAACTCGTCGAGGTCCGGCGCCGGCTCTACGCTCCTGACGCCGCGCGGGCGGTCCACCAGTCCGTCCGCCGCGCCGACAACAGTCGTTGGCTGCTCACCCCCGAGCAGCTGACCAACGTCGCGTCACCGGTGCTACTGGTGCACGGCGAATCCGGCCATCTCCCGACCACCGTGCTGCGCGCGGCCGTCGCCGCGCTTCCCCGGGCCCGGTTGCGAACCGTGCCCGGCGCCCGGCAGTGGCCGCACTACGAACGTCCGGACCTGGTAAACCCCGAGATCGAGAAATTCCTTGAGGAGAACGATGACATTCTGGCTTGACGCGCTCGGCGCGGAGGTGCGGTTCCGGGACGCGGGCGGCTGGCGTACCCGATCGATCGAAGCCGGCGATGGTGAGCCGGTCATCATGATGGGCGGCCTGACCGGGCACGCCGAGGGCTTCATCCGCAACGTGCTGCCGTTGGCGGAGCGCGGCCTTCGGGTGTACGCGATCGACTGCCTGGGGCACGGGCTCACCGCACGACCCACCGACGTCACGTACCACACGCCGGTCTTCGTGGACCACCTGCTGCGGTTCCTCGACGCGATCGGCGCGCCCCGGGCACACCTGGTTGGTCAGTCACTCGGGGGATGGGTCGCGATGTGGGCGGCGCTGCACCACCCGGACCGGGTGGGCCGGGTGGTCTCCGTCACGGGCGCCGGCCTGCTGCTCGACGACGAGGAGAGCCGCCGGGAGAGCGAGCGGGTGCACCAGCGGGTCGGCGACGTGACCCGGCGTGCCGCCCAGGCTCCGACGCTGGACAGCGTGCGGAAGCGGCTGGAGTGGCTGATGCACGACCCGTCGACAGTCACCGACGAACTGGTGCAGACAAGGTACCGGTACTACACGTTGCCCGGGAGCCAGGAGGCGATGGCGAAGCTGATCGCCGAGCAGCCCGGTGAGGAGAACCGGCGCTACCTGCTACGTGAAGCCGACCTGCGACAGATCCCGCACGAGACCCTGGTGCTCTGGAGCGAGCACAATCCGACTACGCCCGCCACGGTCGGGGAACGGGCCAGCAAGCTCCTGCCGGCCGGGTCGTTCGCCCTGATCGAGGCTGCCGGTCACTGGCCGATGTTCGAACAGCCGGCGGCGTTCAACCGGGTCGTCGGTGACTTTCTGGCCCGGCCGTGACGCGGCCCGTTGCGGCACCGGCGGAACAGGTCGCCCAGGGCTGCCGGGTGCTCGCCGCCAACGGTCATTCGGATCTGGTGTGGGGTCACCTGTCCCTGCGCGACCCGACCGGCGCCGGGATCTGGATGAAGGCGGCCGGGTACGGCTTCGAGGAGGTCGACGCGGACGGGGTGCTCCTGCTCGACTCCGCCGGAACCGTGCTGCCGCTTCCGCAAGCGGGGTCGCGGGCTGCGGGCCGGCGGCACCTCGAGTATCCGATCCACACCGAGATCCTGTCCCGACGGTCTGATGTGAACGCTGTGGTGCACAGCCACGGCGAGGCGGCCGTCACCTTCGCCGCCACCGGCCACCCGCTCCGCCCGCTGGCACACGAAGGCACCCTGTTCAGTCCGCCAGACATCGCCCGGTTCACCACCACCGGCGACCTGATCCGGACCCCGGAGCAGGGGGCGGCGGTGGCCGAGGCGCTAGGTGACCGCAACGCCCTCCTGCTGCGCCATCACGGGCTGGTCACCGTGGGGGTCGATGTCCCGACCGCGGTGCTGACGGCGGTGTTCCTGGAGAAGGCCTGCCGGATGCAGCTCACCGCCATGGCCACCGGCGCCGAGTTCACCTGGTCGGACGACGCGGAGGCGCGCGCCAAGCGGGACCGCTGCTACGGCCCCCGCCAACTCGCCGACGCCTGGGCCTACCTCGTGCGGACCCTGCCCGGGTGACCCCATGACCACCATCGGACCTGTCGTCCGGCCTCGGCGCCGGCCTCCCACATCCGCGAGGAGTCCTGTCGTGTCGCAGCACCCACCCCACCTTCGCGACCGGGCCGCAGCCCGGTTGCGTCGTGCGGCATACGAACGCCTTCCCTGTCAGCCCGTCCGTGACCTGCTCGGATCGGACGATGTCGATGCCGCCTACGCGGTGCAGGCGGCGAACACCTGGCACGCCTGCGAGCTCGGTCGCCACCGGATCGGGCGCAAGGTCGGACTGACCTCGTCGGCAGTGCGACGGCAACTCGGAGTACATCAGCCGGATCTCGGCACGCTCCTCGACGACGCCCTGGTCCCGTCCGCTGGTCGGGTCGATCCGGGCCGGCTGCTGCAGCCCCGGATCGAGGCCGAGGTGGCCTTCGTGCTCGGCCGTGACCTCGACGCCACGACGGCCGACGTCGAGCAGGTCCGGGACGCTGTCGAGTACGCGGTCGCCGCGCTGGAGATATGCGACAGCCGGATCGCCGGCTGGGACATCTCGATCACGGACACCGTCGCCGACAACGCATCGGCCGGGCTGTTCGTGCTCGGTCCGGATCGGGTCGACATCTCCGACTTGGATCTGTCGGCGGTGACGATGACCATGCATCGCAACGGAACGCAGGTCGCCAGCGGGTCCGGCGCGGACTGTCTGGACGATCCGCTCAACGCCCTGCGGTGGTTGGCGAACGCGGCCCTGACCTACGGCGAACCGCTCCAGGCCGGAGAAATCGTCCTCAGTGGGGCGCTCGGTCCGATGGTCCCGGTCACCGCCGGCGACGAGGTCGCCGCCACCATTTCCGCAGTCGGTTCGGTGGCTGTCTCGATCGGGTCCGCCGAGGAGGTCCACACCCATGGCTGAGGCGCTCACGTCCACCGCCGGCAGGTCCGACGGCCGGCCAGCCGCGAAGGCGGCGGTGATCGGTTCGGGCAACATCGGCACCGACCTGATGATCAAGATACTGCGGCAGTCGGCCGTGCTGCGAATGGGTGTCCTGGTCGGCATCGATCCCGACTCCGACGGGCTGGCCCGGGCCCGCCGGCTCGGAGTCCCGGCCACTTCGGACGGGGTGCGAGGGCTGCTGGCCCGGGACGACTTCGACGAGATCGAGGTCGTCTTTGACGCCACCTCGGCCCGGGCACACCGCGACAACGCTGCCGCGCTGCGGCACACCGGAGTACGCATGGTCGACCTCACGCCCGCCGCGATCGGTCCGTACGTCGTGCCCTCGGTCAACCTGGACGCCAACCTGGCGGCACCGAACCTGAACATGGTCACCTGCGGCGGCCAGGCGACGATCCCGGTCGTCGCCGCGGTCGGAAGTGTCGCCCCGGTGCGTTATGCCGAGATCGTCGCCTCGATCGCCTCCCGGTCGGCCGGTCCCGGCACCCGGGCGAACATCGACGAGTTCACCGAGACCACGGCCCGGGCGATCGAGCGGGTCGGTGGCGCGGACCGCGGCAAGGCGATCATCGTCCTGAATCCAGCCGAGCCACCGCTGCTGATGCGGGACACGGTGCTTTGCCTGGTCGACGACTGCGACCCGCAGGTAGTGGAGGCTGCGGTTGCCGAAATGGTTGCTCGGGTGGCTACCTACGTACCCGGCTACCGGCTCAAACAGCGGGTCCAGTTCGATCGGATCAGGGCTGGCGACCCGCGCGCCCAACTGGCGCCATCGGCGAGGAACCTGGCCTGGCAGATCTCCGTGTTTCTGGAGGTCGAGGGTGCCGCGCACTACCTGCCCGCGTACGCCGGCAATCTCGACATCATGACGTCGGCCGCGCTACGGGTCGGTGAGTGTCTGGTTCGGACGGGAGGAGCGGCGTGACTGATCGGCTCTACGTCCAGGATGTAACGCTACGGGACGGCATGCATGCGATCCGCCACCAGTACACCCTGGCGCAGGTCCGGACCATCGCGGCCGCGCTGGACGCGGCCGGGGTGGACGCGATCGAGGTGTCACACGGCGACGGTCTCGCCGGTGGCAGCCTCACCTACGGCCCCGGCGCACACTCCGACCTGGAGTGGATAGCCGAGGTCGCGGAGGTGGTCCGGCGGGCCCGGCTCACCACCCTGCTGCTGCCCGGCATCGGCACCGTCGACGATCTGCGCCGGGCACGGGAGCTTGGGGTCGCCTCCGTCCGAATCGCCACCCACTGCACCGAGGCCGACATCGCCGCACAGCACATCGAGGCCGCCCGGGAACTCGGCATGGATGTGGCCGGGTTCCTGATGATGTCGCACCTGGCGGAGCCCGCCGAACTCGCGGCGCAGGCTCGGCTGATGGAGTCGTACGGCGCACACTGCGTCTATGTCACCGACTCGGGCGGTCGGCTCACGATGACCGGAGTGCGGGACCGGATCCGGGCGTACCGGGACGTGCTCGACCCGCGTACCGGCATCGGCATCCACGCCCATCACAACCTCGGTCTCGGTGTGGCGAACTCTGTCGTCGCGGTGGAGGAGGGCGCCATACGGGTGGACGCGTCGTTGGCCGGTCAGGGTGCCGGCGCCGGCAACTGTCCGATCGAGGCGTTCGTGGCGGTGGCCGAACTCACCGGGTGGGCCTCCGGCTGCGACCTGTTCGCTCTGATGGACGCCGCCGACGACCTGGTCCGGCCACTGCAGGACCGGCCGGTCCGCGTCGACCGGGAAACCCTCAGCCTCGGCTACGCGGGCGTGTACTCAAGCTTCCTCCGGCACGCCGAGCGGGCCGCGGCCGCCCACGGGGTCGACACCCGCGAGATCCTGGTCGAGGTGGGCCGGCGCGGCCTGGTCGGTGGCCAGGAGGACATGATCGTCGATATCGCCCTGGACCTGGCAGCCGGCCGGTGAGTCGGCGCAGACCGGCCGGTTGGCCTACGGGATCACCCAGATCCGCGCCCACAGCCAGTAGACCAGCGACACCAGCGCCATGATCGCGACGAAGGCCAGCGGCACCGCGATCAACGCGGTCAGGATCGGAAACCGGCGGTGCAGCCGTTGCCGCCGCTGCCAGCGCCACCAGGCCCGGCGGACCCTCGGTCCGCCGGGCAGGCGCAACGCGGCCAGCATCACCCGGCGCCGCCAGGTGACCCGGACCGGCTCCGGGTCACGGATCCAAGCCGGCAGGGTGACCGGCTGCCGGCCACGCCGGGGCTGACCTACCTCGTCGGTACGCGGACCGGCAGCGTCGCTGTGGTCGCCGGACATGTCGGCCATGGCTTCCTCGCTGATCGAAGGGTGTTGGCGTCGGCGATGCCGAACCACGGCCCGATGGTGACAGCGGTACGCCAGCTTGTCGTGATCATTTCGCCTGGTCAGGCCGCCCAGACGAGACAGAACGGGTGGCCGGCGGGGTCGGCGTAGACGCGCCAGTCGGGGCCGGCGCCGTCGAGGCGGGTGGCGCCGATGGCGAGGGCGGCCCGTTCGGCGGTGTCGAGGGTGTGCCACCGTTCGTTGCGTTGCAACAGGCTGGCACCGAGTTGCTGGGCGCGGTCCGCCGCCGCGTCGATGTCCGACACCTGGATGTCGAGGTGGGCCTGCTGCGGTCGGTCCTGGCCGGGCCAGTCCGGCGGTAGGGGTCGACCGCCTGTTGCAGCTCGATCCGCCAGCCGTCGTCGGTGACAAGGGTGATCCAGTCGTCGTCATCGTCGCCGGTGGGGCGGCGTCGCCAGCCGGCGAGCTGTTCGTAGAAGGTGGCCAGGCGGTCGATGCCCGGCGCGTCGATCGCCACGGCCCGCAGTGAGCCGACCGCCTGCCGGTCTGGTTCGGTGGTCATTCCCCCGATCCTGCCGACCCCAGCGCCGGCCCGCCACCGGAATTCGGCGTCGGTCGCCGTTGCCAGGACGCTTGGCCTACGGGTGATCTCGGTGGTGCAGGGTCGCTGGTACGCCACCTCCGTCTACCTGTTGTCCGTTCCGCCCGATCGATGGCCAGCAGCGACAAGATGGTCTCGGCGGTACGGTTGGCGGCGGCGGTCGATGCGGCGTGCCGGATTCCGTACGGCCGGGGCGGGTTTCGGGAGGCGGCGCGATGAGTTCGACGGTGGGCGACAACGTAGGGCGGCTACGTCGACTCAGGGGACTCACTCAGGAGCAGTTGGCGGAGGCGGCCGGGCTTGCGGGCGAGACGATCCAGAAGCTGGAGCAGAACAAGCCGGGATCACCGCGGATGTCGACCTTGCGAGCGGTCGCCGCCGCGCTTGCCGTGCCGACGTCCGTACTGGTCGGGCCTCCTGTCGCCAGCCCGGCGGCCGGTGCCGGAGCCGATGACGACGAGACCGCGGTTGGCCTGCTACGGCGGGTGCTGACTCCGGCCCGTGGCTTGAGCGGGACGACCGTCGGTGGTGTCTCGACAGATTTGCCGACGGTGCGGGAACTGCAGACGTCAATTGCCGATATCGACCGGATCTACCATGGCGACGATTACGCCATCGCGCTCGCCCGGTTGCCGGTGCTGATCAGTACAGCCCGCACCCTTGTCGACGCGAGTGGCGGCGATCAGCGGACCACAGGTGCGGGGCAGCTCGCTCAGGCGTACCAGATCGCCGGGACGGCGTTGATCCAGCTCCGGCGTTTCGATCTTGCCTATCATGCGCTGAGTCTCGCGCTCGATGTCGCGGACGAGTCCGGAGACGAACTGGTCGCCGCGTCAGTCGTCACCACGATGTGCTGGCTGTTGCTCCGGCAGGGGCGGTTCGACGAGGCCGAGCGGTTGGCCCTCGCCACGGCGGACGCGATCGAGCCACGCTTTTCACGTACTGACCCGACCCGGCTCGCGGTCTGGGGCTGGCTCATGCTGCGCGGGTCGGCCGCGGCGATCCGCGACGGTCGCGCCGACGACGCCAGAGAAATGCTGACGCCGCCGGTGCGGCAGCGGTCCGGATCGGCGAGCAGCTACCAGCAGACGTGGCTCTTCGCATGCCGGTGACCACGGGTGCCTTCTGTCCGGTGACCGTGCAGATGAAGCGGGTGGAGATGTCGGTCGTGGCGGGCGACCCGGTCACGGCGCTCGCGTTGGCGGAACGCGTACCTCCGGGGCGCGGCCGGGCCACGTCGGACAACCGGAATCGTCACCAGCTCGACCGTGCCTGGGCCAACTCTGAGCGCGGCGACCTGGTCGAAGCGACGCGCATTCTGTCCGGGCTCCGAGCGGGGTCGCCGACCTGGTTGCGGCATCAGCGGTACGCCCGGGACATCGTCACCACGGTCCTGGCCCGCCACCGTCGATCGGTAAGCCAGGAGCTGGCCACGCTGGCTGACCTGCTGGGTGCGGAGTCCTGAGCGTCCTTTCACAGGGGCGCCTGTCCGCATCGGTGCATGATCGACGCGGTCGCCTCGGACGCGATGCGGTAGGCGATCACTCGATCCTGCGCCGCTGTGGCAGCGAGCGCGTCGGTCACATCAGGCAGTGACAAGATGATCATCATTCTGCGGTACGGTTGTCAGCGGTGAGCGTCGAAGTCTCGCTGACGCGGAGCTGATCTTCCGGCGATCAGGGATGGTCGAGATGGCAGAGTCAGAAGGTTCGAGCTTCTCCCGTCGACTGGGTCAGCTGCGGACTGAGCGCGGTATGTCGCTGCGTCAGCTTGCCAGGGCGACCTTTTACAGCAAGTCCTATCTCCATGAGCTGGAAAGCGGCTCCAAGCGACCAACGGCGCAGGCTGCCCAGCGGCTCGATTCTGCGCTCCGAGCCGGCGGTGAATTGTCAGCACTAGCTGACACTCAAAGGGCTCTCAGCCGCCGCCAGTTCGTAGCTGGAGCTGGTCTCGCTGCCGCGCTTCCGCATACCTATCTGGATCACGGCTGCCAGATCGGTGCAGATCTTCCGAATCAATTGGTGGAGCGTACCGCGCGGTTGCGTCGTCTGGACGACTTCCTTGGCGGCGCGGACACGTACCAGATGTACGCTGCCGAGCTTGATTCGACAGATCGGCTCATCCGGGACGGACGTTACGCCGAGGACATCCATCGACGGTTGTTGGCGGTGCTCGCCGAGCAGGCGCAGTTGGCCGGCTGGGCCGCCTTCGACGCGGGCCGTCACGGCGACGCGGAGCGGCTGTATCAGGCGAGTCTGACCGCTGCGCAGGAGGCGGACAGCCCGGCGCTTGCCGGCAACGCGCAAGCGTTTCTTGCCTACCAGGCGATCGCGCTCGGCCGGTCCGGCTTGAATCTAGCTATCGCGGCGTGCGAGACAGCGAAAGATGGCGCAACCCCTCGGGTCCTGACTCTCCTGCACTGCCGCCGGGCCTGGACTCATGCCCTTCAAGGACAGGCAGCAGAAGCGGAACGGCAACTCGATACAGGCGCACGGTGGCTGAGCGCCGCCGGTGCCCGAGTTGAACCAGATTGGGTCTACTGGGTGGACGACGTCGAGGTCGACATCATGACTGGCCGCTGCTGGTCGGTGCTGCACCGGCCGATGCGCGCGATATCGGTGCTGGAGCACGTCCTGGCGCTGTACAGCGACACGCATGCCCGTGACAAGGCGCTCTATCTGACCTGGCTCGCTGACGCCTACCTCGACGCCAACGAGGTGGAACAGGCGTGCTCCGTGGCGGGCAAGGCAATGCGGCTGGCGGCGGGAGTCGGGTCGATCCGCCCAGCTGAGCGAATCGACTCATTCATGTCGAGGCTGGAGCCTTACGCGGCTCTCCCATGTGTCGTCGACCTACATGGCCAAGCGGCGGAGATGAGCCGGTAGCGTCGCCCGGCCAGGGCAGCTTCAATGTCAACTGCCTGGTGCGGCTTCGTCCGTCGACGATCGAAGCCACTCCAGACATGCTGCCGACCCTGCCACGATTGCCGTGGCGGTGATCTGCGGGTTCTGCCAGGGATGGTGCGCGAGTAGGTGGCGCTCCAAGGCTTCGTACCGGGCGGCCGTCGTGTTGAGTAGCACCTGCCACTCTTCACCCTCGCCCTGGTCGCCGAGATGCCAGAAGACGCTGATCACGGGGCCAACCACCTGGGCGTTCCCAGCCAGGCGAGCACGTACCGCCGATCGGGCGAGGGCTACTGCGGCATCACGTGTCTCGACTGCGGTTGACACCTGTAGATAGTCGCTCATGGTCTGAGGTTAACTCCCACTCTAGCCGATCCGGTGTCTGCGGACAGCAGATGGTATTCGGCGGACGTCCCCGCTATCGCGTCTTGCGCCAGCGGCCGTGAGTATCGGTTTGTCCTTGCGGACTCCGGTCCTGTTGCGGGTTTTTGGTAAACGGACGCCACTGTACGAGGGAGCACGAAGGTGAATGAGGCATCAGTCTTCTTGTTGGGTCGGGCGGTGGGTGCGGATCCATTCGGCGACCTCGTCGCGGTCCCAGATCCGCATCCGGCCGGAGGCGACGAGCGCGACTGGTGCCGGGAAGCTCGCCCGGTTGGTGATCTCGGTGGCGCGGGTGCGCGATACACCGCCGAGCATCTCGGCGACGTCGGATAGCGCGACGACTCTCACGAGTCGAACGTATGCACCGGCACCCCGTGAACCTTGACAGTTGCAAGGTTGCCTGTGGACGGTCATGGAAGCTGTCCGGGCGAGACATCAGCGGTGTAGCGCCGTGAGCTTGATCGGTTGGGTAACACCAAAACGATCTTGAGAAGGAGAGAGCAGTGATCGTCGAGATGATTCGTGAACTGGTGGTGCGGTGGCGGGAGTGGCGGGACGGGCGGTCGGCGGCGTCGAAGCGCCTGGCCCGGCTCGACCAGGAGCGTGCGGCGGCCAGGCAGCGGCGGTTGGCGGGCAACCGTGGGCACCGCTGGTCGTCCGAGCCGACGATGCTCACTCCGACGCTGCGTCCGCTGATGACCTACGGCCAGATGGTCGGCTACCGCGTACCGGCAGGGTTGTGATCCTGGTGGACGACGGTGCGAGCGAGTTGGGTCCGAAGGCCGATGCCGATGCCGATGCCGACGACGCCTACTCCACCCGAGAGTGCGAAACCGACGAAGCGGCCGAGGTGGCTCTCACGCTGCGGTGGAGCTTCGAGGACTTGAAGGCCGAGCACGGTGAGGCCGGTGCCCGCCGGATCGTCGCCGAGATCCTTGCCCGGTGGCAGGCCAACGGCGGCGAGCCCGTGTCACTCGACGACGCGTGACCGCTTGGAATCGTCATCTCTCGAAAGGGACGGAACGATGTGGGACATCGGGGCGCTGTTCAGTGCGGCGTTGCTGGGCTTCTGCGCCGGGCTGTGGTCGTTCAAGGTGAAGTCGCGATGGTGTCCGGACTGCGGGCGTAGGACATATCCGTTGGCGGATCGGCGTGGCGGGTAGTCGGCTGCTCCGTGCGCCCGAGCCGAGGCCGGGTGACGTGCTGGTGGTCGGCGGTGAGGCCAGTGTGCAGTTCGCTGGTGAGCGCAGGCTGCGGTTTCGGGTCATCTCGGTGGACCCCAAGCCGACGTACGAGGGCTGGCTCTGGGTCACGGGTTACGTGCTTGACAAGTCCGGCGATGCCGCCGAGCGGCGGGAGATATTCGTGCAACGTGACGGACTCTATCGTCTGCCCCGGCCCGACGGGTCGTAACCTCGCCCGGCCGCCGGGTCGGGCGGTGGTCAGGCGGCGCGGTTGTAGACCGTGATCGTCAGGTTGATCCAACTGAAGACGGTGTATCCCATCCGGACGTCTTCGCGGTTGAACCGCACCGAGGCGAAACGGTCCTCGTTGGTGATCGCGCAGGTGTACCTGGTATCGGGCAGGTCCTCGTCCAACGTCAGCCGGTATTGCGCCGTCGCCTGCTGGCAGAGCTCCGGGCCGTCCCCGGCGGCCTCCCGTAGCTCGGCGTTGTTGATCGCGTCGAGGCCGCTGATGCTGAACCGCAGATCGGCCCGGCCCGTCTCGTCGTAGCCCGTGACGTCCCAGTCCGGGGCGAGTGAGTCGAGGTCGATCTCCGATGTCGCGGAGAGGGGGACGATGGTTTTTGCCCGGTGCACCGTCACCGATGTGCCGCCGGTCGCGGGATCCGGTCCGGCAGTGGTTGGCGACGAACCCGACGAACTCGACGCAGTGGTCCTGGTCGAGCTCGGTGCCGGCGCGCCGGCCTCCGGTGCCGCGTCCGGCCGCGCCGACCAACCGAAGATGCCCGCCCCGATCAGCGCCAGCACCAGCGCGCTGGTGAAACCAAAGCGAGGGCCGCCGGCCGTACGCCATCTGAAAGCGAGCGCGACCCCGCCGACGAGCAGGCTGCCCGCGATGAGCCGCAGCCCCGCAGTGGGGTGCTCAGTAAAAAAGGACGCGACACCGGCGATCGATCCGGCGACGGCCGCCGCCTGAATGAGTCGGTCGACCCAGTTGATCTTTTGCCGGGGCATGGACGAATCGGTACGCGGCGGCGGTGGATCCACGGTGGCCGACACGACTTCAGGCTATCAAGCAACACACAGCAAGACCGCGACAAATCATTGATCTGCGCCGCTTCCATCTTCGGGTCGGACTCTTAACAACTCTCATCAGGTTCTCGTCAGGCTTCCACCCGCTTCGGGTGCGATCTGCTGGTCGAGATCGAGGTTGAGCGGGCCGTTTGTGTGAGCTGCTTCACCTTCTGACCGATCGGTCAGGATTCCCGGGTTGGCTCCGGCATCCTTGGTTGCGACAGGTGACCTTAGGAACGGAGGTGAGCAAGGTGACGCAGGCCGGCCGGGGCGGCGCAGGCCGGCCCGAACTACGCGAACAGATCCTCGACGTGGCCGCCCAGCGCTTCGCGGAGGTCGGCTTCCGGGGTGCCTCCCTTCAGGACATCGCCGCCGAGGTGGGCTGCGCCAAGGCGTCCCTGCTCTACCACTTCGACAGCAAGGACGCGATCCTCGCCGCCCTGATGAACCCGGCGGTCGCCAGCCTTGCCCAACTCGACCAGCAACTGGCCGGACTCGACGACGAGACCGCCCGCCGTACGGCGATCGACGGCTTCATCGAACTCTGCCTGCGCTACCAGCGGCAGATCGCGGTGCTCTACGCCGAGATCCCGCAGATGCTGCACCAACCCGCCTTCTGCGACCTGGAACAGATGATCGACCGGCTGCTCGACGCCCTCACCGGTCGATCCGGACGCCTGGAGGACCGGTTCGCCGCCCTGGTGGTGCTGGCCGGGGTCGCCGCCGCCAGCTCCAAACACCTCGACCTCGACGCCGACCGGCTCCGCCCGCTGCTGAGCCAGGTGATCGACCGGACCCTTGACCATCCGAGGCCCGGCGCCAGCTGAAGACCCGAAGTTCCGTAACGCCCGACACGACAGAGGATGCCGCATGGCCACCCTGCTATACCGGCTCGGCCGGACCGCCTTTCGCAAGCGACACCTGGTCGTCGCGATCTGGCTGATCGCCCTGGTGGCGCTCGGCTCGGCCGCGCTCGCCTTCCGTGGGCCGACCGTCAGTAACTTCAGCATCCCCGGCACCGAGTCCCAGGAGGCGTTGGACCTGCTGCAGGAGCAGTTCCCCCAGGCCAGCGGAGCCGGCGGTGCGATCGTGATCGCCGCGCCCGAAGGGGAGCAGCTCACCACCGCCGAGGGCCAGGCGGCGGTACTCGCGGTCGTCGGGCAGGCGAACGAACTGCCCGGGGTGGTGGCCGCGCTCGACCCGTTCCAGACCGGGTCGGTCTCTCCGGACGGTCGGTACGCGCTGATCAACGTGCAGTTCGCCGCCCCCACCGACGAGGTCACCGCTGAGCAGCGCGAAGCGTACGAGTCGGTCGGTGAACCGGCCCGCGACGCCGGCTTCCAGGTGGCCCACGGCGGTGAGGTGATGAACACCGAACCGCACGTCGGCTCGCAGGAGGCGATCGGCGTGGCGATCGCCCTGGTGGTCCTGATCATCACCTTCGGTTCGCTGGTCGCCGCCGGAATGACGATGCTGAACGCGCTGATCGGTGTCGGCGCCGGCATGGCCGGCCTGTTCGCGTTGAGCAGCATCGTCGACCTCACCTCGACCGCCCCGGTGCTGGCGCTGATGCTCGGTCTCGCGGTCGGCATCGACTACTCGCTGTTCATCACCTCCCGGCACCGGCAGCACCTGCTCGAAGGGCTGGAACCGGAGGAGGCGGCCGCCCGCGCCGTCGCCACCGCCGGCTCGGCGGTCGTGTTCGCCGGCGCCACCGTGGTCATCGCCCTCGCCGGGCTCGCCGTCGTCGGCATCCCGTTCCTGACCGTGATGGGTCTGGCCGCCGCCGCCACGGTCAGCGTCGCCGTCCTGGTCGCGATCACCCTGCAGCCGGCGCTGCTCGGCTACGCCGGCCGCCGGGTGCTGCCGCGCCGCAAGCGGGCCGTCGACGCGGCCGAGGCGCCGACCACCCACGAGATCCAGGAGTCCTTCGGGTTCCGCTGGGCCCGGCTGATGGTGAAGCTGCGGATCCCGGTGATCGTGCTCGGCGTGGCCGGCCTCGGCACCCTGGCGATCCCCGCCGCCGACATGCGGATCGCGCTTCCGGACGCCAGCACCGCGCCGGTCGGCAGCAGCGAACGGACCGCGTACGACCTGACCACCGCAGGGTTCGGGCCCGGCTTCAACGGCCGGCTGATCATGGTTGTCTCCGGTGACTCGACGGAGGCCGCCACCGCCGCCGCCGGTCAGATCACCGGTGCGGTGCAGGGCCTCGACGGCGTACTGATGGTCGCGCCGCCGCAGCCCAGCCAGGACGGGCAGACGGCGATTCTGGCGGTCATCCCGGCGACCGGCCCGACCGAGGCCGAGACCGAGGAGCTCGTCGAGCGGATCCGCGACGAGATCGCCGTACTCGGGCTGGCGCCGGACGACGACGGCTCGGCCGCAGTGGCCCTGACCGGAGCCACCGCCGTCGGCATCGACGTGTCCGACAAGCTCGCCGAGGCGATGCCGGTCTACCTGCTGCTGGTCGTCGGGCTGTCGATCCTGCTGCTGATGCTGGTGTTCCGTTCGATCCTGGTGCCGGTGAAGGCCGCCGTCGGGTTCCTGCTGACCGTCGGCGCGACGTTCGGTATCACCGTGGCGGTGTTCCAGTGGGGCTGGCTGTCCGGGCTGGTCGATCTGGACACCACCGGCCCGTTGGTCAGCTTCCTGCCGATCCTGCTGATCGGCATCCTGTTCGGCCTGGCCATGGACTACGAGGTGTTCCTGGTCTCCCGGATGCGGGAGGACTTCGTGCACGGTGACACCGCCGTGCAGGCCACGATCAACGGGATGGGACACGGCGCCCGGGTGGTCACCGCCGCCGCGCTGATCATGATCTCGGTCTTCGGCGGGTTCGTGCTGCTCGACGACCCGGTGATCAAGTCGATGGGCTTCGCACTGGCGATCGGCGTACTGATCGACGCGTTCGTGGTGCGGATGACGATCGTGCCGGCGGTGATGTCACTGCTCGGCCCGGCCGCCTGGTGGCTGCCGGGCTTCCTCAGCCGGATCATGCCGAACGTGGACATCGAAGGCGAGCAGCTGCGGGCCCGGCTGGCCGCGCGACGCGACGCCGATTTGGTCGGCAGCGGAGCCGACCGGTCCTGACCCGATGACACCCGGCATCGGTGCGCTGTGCTGCGTACCGGTGCCGGGTGCGGCAGGATGCCTGGCATGAACCTGGACCGACCGATCGCACCTGATCCGTACGACCTGCTTCCGCCGGTCAACTCGTTCGCGTTGACCAGCACGGATCTCTCCGAGGGCGGGCCGCTGCCGACGGCCCACGTCTTCACAGGAGCCGGCGGGGCGAACCTGTCCCCGCAGCTGTCCTGGTCGGGCTTTCCGGCGTCGACCAAGGGGTTCGTGGTGACCTGCTTCGACCCGGACGCGCCGACCGGGTGCGGGTTCTGGCACTGGCTGCTGGTCAACCTGCCGGCGTCGGTGACCGAGCTGGCGCAGGGCGCCGGCGGTGACCCGGCGAAGGCGGCGCCGGGCGCGTTCGGCGTACGCAACGACTTCGGCAACGCCGGGTACGACGGTGCCGCACCGCCGGCCGGTGACCGGCCGCACCGGTACATCTTCGCGGTGCACGCCCTCGACGTCGAAGGGCTCGACCTCGGCCCGACGGCCACCCCGGCATACGTCGGCTTCAACCTGGCCTTCCACACCCTCGCCCGGGCGAGGCTGACGGCCACCTACCAGCAGCCGGGCTGACCGTTACCCCTGCGCGGCCGGTGCCCACCGGCCGCGCGGCGCGGGGTCACGGGCGGATGCAGCAGCCGGGGCAGATCTTCGGGTCGGGCAGGGTGAACGCCAGGCAGCAGGTCCGTCGCTGCACGGTGACGGCCCCGTCCTCGCCCGGCACCAGGTCGATCAGGTCGCCGATGTCGAGCGCGTCGAGCAGTGTGCCGATTGTGGCGGCGGACGAGCCGGGCAGCGCGTCGGCCGCCTGCAGCACCGCGTAGGCGATGCCGGAGGACAGGGAGCCGAGCAGCGTACGCGGGCCGAGTTTCACCCGGCTGTGGATCTCGTCCAGCAGCGGGCTCATGTGCTGGTCAAGCAGGGAGATCCGCAGGACCCGGAGCAGCTCGGCCTCGTCGGCCACGACCAGCACCTCGGGCAGCCCGGCCGCCGCGATCGGGTCGTGCGGCAGCACCGCCACCGGAATTCCGGTGCGCAGGCCGACGTCGACCAGCGGGCCGTCGTCGTCCATCCGCAGCAGTACGTCGTCGGCGCGCATCAGCGGCACCCGGCGGGCCGACGCCCAGCCGAGCGCGACCGGCAGCGCCACCCAGTAGCTGTATGCCTTCCAGGCGAGGGCGGCGGCGGCGTGCCGCTTCGCCTGCCAGCGCCGGGCGGCCGAGTCGAGCATCCGGGGCAGCTGGTCGCCGTGGATCAGCTCGGTGGCGGGCAGCCAGCCAGTCTGGTCGTCGACGAGCAGACCGGCGTGCAGGCCGGGCAGGTCGTCGGTGCCGAACGCGGTGCGTAGCGTGGCGGTGATCGGGGCCAGCGGAGCGGCGGCGCGGGCCCGGGGGTCTATGACGGCGGTCACGATGAGCAACCATCGATCGGGGTGGTGGCAACCGAGAAGGAGGTGGCGCTCCCGTGGTCAACCGGGTCGCACGTCCCTCGCCTCAACGTTCTCACCTTTCGATCCTTCCGACAGCCGCCGACGGTTCACCCTAGCTTGCTAAGGCTAGGCTAACCAGAGTATCGGCGAAACTTCCAGTCGGGGTGGTGACACTCCGTGCCGGTGAGTGATGGGAAAATTTCACAGAGTGCTCCGAACTGTGATGTCAAGTGCTCTGTCGGCAACGCGCCAAATTCGACCGGGGGTACGAGTCGGAAAGCAGACTGTGGATCCGGCCTGAGGGGACGCCTTGCGATGACCAGCTCGCCCATCGACCGCGCCGCGGACACCTTCGCGGCCGAGCTCGCCCAGTGGCGTCTGGACCGGGCGATGACCAAGAAGCAGTTGGCCGCCCGGATGGGCTTCGACCCGTCGTACATCAGCCACGTCGAAGGACGCCGGCACCGCCCCACCGAGGACTTCGCCCGTCGGGCCGAAGCGGTGCTCGGCGCCGGCGGCGCGATCTGGCAGCGCTACCAGGAGTACGACGAACTGCGGCACAGCCGTACCAGCGCCCCGCCGCGCGACCCACCGGTGCCCGAACAGTGGATGCCGCCCGGCACCGGCCTGATCGTCGAGCAGGAGGTGGCCACCCTCGCCTACCGGGACGGCTACTACCACTGCACGATCCGGCGGGCCCTCTACAACGCCGGCACCGACCCGGTCACCCGCTACCTGGTCCGGGTCGCCGTCGACCGGTACCCCGACGACCCGGACCGGTCCAACCGGCACCACCGGGAACACCCGCTCACCTTCGTCGAGCTGGACCTGCACGCCTTCTGCGGAACCCCCGGGCACCAGGAGCCGATGCAGTGGCGCAAGAAGCACGACCGCGACGCGTTCAAAGAGGTCTGGCTGCTGTTCGAAAACTCCGACGGCCGGTTCCCGCTGTACCCGGGGCAGCGCACCAGCATCGAGTACACCTACCGGGTCGGTCAGGAGAAGTGGGGGCAGTGGTTTCAACGCGCCGTCCGGCTGCCCACCCGGCAGCTCACCGTACGGCTGGATCTGCCGGAAGCGTTCGACCCCCAGGTGTGGGGGGTTGAGACGTCCCTGTCGGCGGAGGACGCCCCGCTGCGTACGCCGGTGCGCCGGCATCGGGTGAACGGCCGGTCGGTGCTGGAGTGGTCGACCGACGCGCCGCTGCTCAACGCCCGGTACCGGCTGGAGTGGCGGTTCCGGTCCGGGCCACCGCCCCACAGCGGCGGGCAGGCCGGGTCACCGGCCGGGACCGGGACCCGGCCGGAACCGCGGGCCAGCGAACGGATGCGGGCCATCGGGATCGTGCAGCGGGGCGCGGAGATGCTCCGGCAGCAGGTGCAGCCGTTCGAGCTGCCGGCCGACGAGGCGGTGGCGTTGGACACCGTCGCCCGGCTGCGGGCCATGCTGGCCCGGCTCGACGAGCTGCACCCGTTCGGTAAGGGGGTGGGTCTGGCCGCACCGCAGATCGGGCTGCCCTGGGCCGCTGCCCTGGTCCGGGCGCCGGAACCGGGAGCCGAGCCGCTGGCGCTGCTCAACCCGCGGGTCGTCGACACCTCGGTGGAGACCGACGACCAGTACGAGGGTTGCCTGTCCTACTTCGACGTGCGTGGGCTGGTGCCGCGTCCGCTGCGGGTCGACGTCGAACACTCCCGGTTCGACGGCGGCCGGGTGATCACGTCCTTCGAACGGGCGATGGCCCGGCTGGTCGCGCACGAGATCGACCACCTGGAGGGCCGGCTGTACGTCGACCGGATGGCACCGGGGACCAGCCTGGTGCCGGTCGAGGAGTACCGGGACAGCGGCCGGCCCTGGGTGTACTGACCGGGCGGAACGGTCACACGTCGCCGAAGCTGTCGTAGCGGATCTGGTCGGCCGGGACGTCGAGCTCGGCCAGCCGACGCAGACTCGACCGGACCATGCCGGCCGACCCGGCGACGAAGAAGTCGTGCTCGTACCACGGGCCGTAGCGGGCCAGCACGTCGGCGACCTCGCCGTGCTCCCCGGTCCAACCCGGGTCGTCCGAGCAGCACGGCACCACGTTCAACCAGGGGTAGGCGGCGCAGAGCCGACTCAACTCGGCCAGGTCGTACAGGTCGTCGCGGGTCCGCCCACCCAGGTAGACGTGCACCCAGCGGCTGCGGTTGTACCGGGTCAGCTCGTCGATCAGGGCCTTGACCGGGGCGAAACCGACCCCACCGGCCAGGCAGACGATGTCTCGTGGCGAGTCCCGGTCCAGCACCATGGCACCCATCGGGGCCGCCACCCGCAGCAGATCACCGGGGCGGACCCGGCGGACCAGCGCGCTGGACACCCAGCCGGCCGCCGCCGCCCGGACGTGGAACTCCAGCGTGTTGTCCGCCCGGGGCGCGTTCGCGATCGAGTAGCTGCGCCACAGCCTCGGCTGGTATCGCGGCACCTCGACGCTGACGTACTGCCCCGCCTGGTACTCCAGCCGGTGCTGCAGCGGCCGGCAGGTCAGCACGGCGACGTCGGCGCCCCGGCGTTCGTGGTCGAGCACCTCGGCGTGCCAGAACGCCGGGTTCGGGTCGCTCTCCGCGCCGATGACGAGGTTGGTGGTGAGCAGTTCCAACGCGGCGCCCCATGCCTCGTCGTACTCGACGCTCCACCGGTCACCGGCGACGGTCCGCAGCGCCTCCAGCAGCATGTCGCCGAACGCGGCGTAGTCCGCGGCTTGCACATGGAACTTGCGGTGGGCCCGGCCGAGCGACTGCAGATAGTCGGCGAACTGCTCCGGGTCGTCGATCGAGCCGACGGCAGAGACGATAGCTTCGATCAGACAGCGCCGCTGGGTATCCATCTGCACCGGGAAGAGCTGCCGCAGATCCGGCCGGTCCAGGAACAGCCGGGCGTAGAAGTAGCCAGCTACCTGGTCGTGCTCCTCCTCGACGAGCACCCAGCTCTCCTTCAACAGTTGCGCGAGATTGCTCATCGAGGCCTTCCCCGTCACCGTGCCGCCACTGACGCCGTACCACTGGGTTCCAGGGTGAGTACTCTTAGTAGCGAGTCGACGTACCCGATGTGCGACATTGCTCTGCCGTACCCGCTCGGGCACAGTGGTCCGGTGACGGTCGACCTCACCGGTACGCCACCACCGGCCAGCAGCAACCCGGACGCCCACCCGGCGGCCCCGCTGCCGCCGCGCCTGCTGCGCGCCGAGGTGCTCCTGGTCCTCGGCGTGTCGCTCGGCCAGTCCGCCATCTACGCCCTGGTCACCATCACCGCGCGACTGACCGCCGACCGGCCGCTGGGGCAGCAGACCGCCACCATGAACGCCTCCCAGTCGGCCCGCCCCTGGCTCGACCTGACGTACCAGCTGCTCGGGATCTTCTTCGCCCTCGTGCCGGTCCTGCTGGCGGTCCACCTGCTCAGCCGGGACCGGGCCGACGCCCGCGCCCGGCTCGGACTCGACACCCGGTCGCCGCTGCGCGACCTGGCCTGGGGCGCCGCCCTGGCCGCCGCGATCGGGCTGCCCGGACTCGGACTGTTCTGGATCGCCGCGCTGCTCGGGCTCAACGCCAGCCTGGTCCCGGCCGCGCTACCACAGCTTTGGTGGACGGTTCCGGTGCTGATCCTGGCCGCCGCGCAGAACGCCATCCTGGAAGAGGTGATCGTGGTCGGCTACCTGATGACCCGGCTGCGGCAACTCGGCTGGCGGATCGGCGCGGTCATCGCCACCAGCTGCCTGCTGCGCGGCACCTACCACCTCTACCAGGGCTTCGGGGCGTTCCTCGGCAACGTGATCATGGGTGTGGTGCTGTCGCTGTTCTTCCTGCGTACCCGCCGGGTGATGCCGTTGATCATCGCGCACACCCTGCTGGACGTCGTCGCGTTCGTCGGCTACGCGCTGCTGCCCCGCGGCTGGTTCAGCTGGCTGTGACCGGCGCAGCCGGTGTGACCGGCCGGTAGTGGGCGCTCGCCCGCGCGGCCAGCCGCTCCAGCAGCAGCGTGTCGCCCGACCAGGCGACCAGCGCCCGCCCACCGGGCAGGAACCGGGCCGGCAACCGCAGCAGCGCCCAACCGCCGTCGGTCAACCGGCTCACCGCCTCGGTGAACCGCTGCGCGCCGTCGAGCAGCCGCAACGCCGGATCCTCATCGCCGTCGGCCGCCGGCCGGCCCGCCGCGTTCAGCGCCGCGTGGGCCGCCGCGACGTCCGGCTGCATACCGGTGAGAGCCAGCAGCTCCGCCGCCCGGTCCCGGTCGGTCGGATCATGCCGGTACGCGGCCGCCACGTGCAGCGTGACCGCGGCCTGCGTCCAGCCGAGCGTCACCAGCTCCAGGGCCGGGCCGAGCAGCCCACCGGCGGTGGCGACCGCCGCGCCGGCCCCGGCGAGCCGGGTGAACCGCCGGGCCGCCAGCCGGGCCAGAGCGTCGTCGCTGGCCGCCGGGTAGTCGTCGCGTAGCCGGGCCGCCCAGTCCCGCGCCGCCGGACCGATCCGCTCCACCGCGGCCAGGGCGAGCAGCTCCGGCGCGTACGCCGGACGCGTCAGCAGGTGCCGCAGCGTACCGCCGGGGACCGGACCTGGCGGGGGAGCGCCGACCGGACCCGGCGCCGGCGCGGCCTTCTTCGCTGGGGTCTTCTTCGCCGCTGGGGTCTTCTTCGCTGGCGCGGTCTTCTTGGCGGCGGCCTTCTTCGCTGGCGCGGCGGTCTTCGTCGGCGCGGCCTTCCTCGTCGGAGTCGCCTTCTTCGCTGGCGCGGCCTTCTTGGTAGGGCCCTCGGCGCTGCCGGCCGCGCTCGCGTTCGGCGGCGGCTGGAACAGCACGGGAGCGATGGCGGCGGGCGGCGTGGAGCCGGCCTTCGGCGTCCTGGCCCGTGGGGCGCGGGACCGCCTTGGCTCAGCGTCCGGCGATTGCTCCTCCATGCTCAGGCAGCCTAGCCCGAACCCGCCCGCAACACCCGCCTCGCCGGTTCCAGCGGCCCCGGCTGACGGGGTTTGTGCCGGTAACGCCCGGGTACCCGGGCCCGGTGGCCAGATATGCCGCGGACATCACCGCGCTGGCGCGACCGCTGGTCGACGCCGACGACCTCGACCCGCTGATCGAACGGGCCGCCGACGCGCGGGTGGTGATGCTCGGTGAGGCGAGCCACGGTACGCACGAGTTCTACGGCTGGCGGGCGGCCGTCACCCGCCGACTGATTACCGAGCACGGCTTCTCCTTCGTCGCCGTCGAAGGAGACTGGCCGGACTGCGACCGGGTCGACCGCAGCGTCCGGGGCCGGCTCGACGCCCCCCGCGACCCGCGCGACGCGCTGACCACCTTCGAACGCTGGCCCACCTGGATGTGGGCCAACGACGAGGTGGTCGACTTCTGCCGCTGGCTGCGCCGGCACAACGACTCGGTCAGCGAATCCGCCCGGGTCGGCTTCCACGGGATCGACGTCTACTCGCTGTGGGAGTCGCTCCGCGAGATCCTCGTCTACCTGCGGGAACATCGACCGGACCAGGTGCCGGCGGCGCTCGACGCGTACCGCTGCTTCGAACCTTACGGCGAGGACCCGCAGGACTACGCGACCGCCCTGCGGCTGGTGCCCGCCGGCTGCGAGGCGGAGGTGATCGACCTGCTGGTCCGGCTGCGGCGCGACGCCGCCGCCGACGGGGCCGGCAGCTTCGGCGCCTGGCAGAACGCCGAGGTGGTGGCCGGTGCCGAACGCTACTACCGGGCGCTGGTGTCCGGTGGCCGGCTGTCCTGGAACGTCCGGGACCGGCACATGGACGACACCCTCGCCCGGCTGCTCGACCGATACGGACCGGACGCCCGCGCGGTGGTGTGGGCGCACAACACGCACGTCGGCGACGCCCGGGCCACCGACATGGCCGAACTCGGCGAAGTCAACATCGGGCAACTGGCCCGCGAGCGGTACGGCCGGGACCGGGTGGTCCTGGTCGGCTTCGGTACCTACCGGGGAACGGTGGTGGCCGGTGACACCTGGGGGGCGCCGATGCGGCTGATGCCCGTACCGCCGGCCCGGCCGGGGTCGCTGGAAGCGATCCTTTCCGTCGCGGCCCCGGCCGAGTCGTTGTTCGTCTTCCCCGCCGACGGCAGACCGGATCTGCTCACCGACGAGCTGGACCACCGGGCGATCGGGGTGGTCTACCAGTCGAACATGGAACGGCGCGGCAACTACGTGCCGACCGTGCTCGGCGACCGCTACGACGCGTTCCTCTGGTTCGACCGCAGCCGCGGGGTGCGCCCGCTGCGGACCCCGCATGTCGAGCTGCGTGAACCGGAGACCTTCCCGTCCGGCGTCTGAGCATCACCCGGCACCAGATGCTGCCAGACGACCGCCCAGCCAAGTGCCCGCCGGGGTGTGCCGAACGCGTCCAGCACGGCCAGCAGCCGGTGCCGCTCGCGCAGCCGGGTGTGTAACCCCGTGGTCGGCGTGTCCCGGTGGGGAACTTGACGGCAGCTATTCGCTCAGTGAATAGTTGCCCGGTGTCCACCGTCCACGTGCTCCTCGGGCTGCTCTCCCGCGGCCCCCGGCACGGCTACGAGCTGAAGCGCGACCACGACCAGCGGCTGCCACGCGCCAAACCGATCGCGTTCGGCCAGGTCTACGCCACCCTCGGCCGGATGCAACGCGACGGCCTCGTCGAGCAGGCGCGGCGCGACCGCGCCGCCGGCCCCGACCGCACCTCGTACGCGCTCACCGACGCCGGCCGGACCGCCCTCGACGGCTGGCTCGACGCGGTCGAACCGCCCGCCCCGTACGTCACCAGCGCGCTGCTCGCCAAGGTCGTCGTCGCGCTGCTGATCGACGACCCGCAGCGGGCCCGGCGCTACCTGGCCGCCCAGCGCGCGGCACACGCCGCGCGGATCCGGGAGCTCACCCGCACCAAGACCGCCCCGGACGCCACCCTCGGCGAGATCGTCGCCGCCGACTACGCGATCAACCACCTCGACGCCGACCTGCGCTGGCTGGACACCACCGTGGGCCGCGTCGCCGATCTGCACCGGGAGGTACGTCAGTGAACAGTCCGCTGCTCGCCGGCCGAGGGGTCGTCCGCGCGTACGGTGCCACCCCGGCGCTGCGCGGCGTCAGCCTCGACGTCGCCGAAGGTGAGATCGTCGCCGTCACCGGACCCAGCGGGTGCGGCAAGTCCACCCTGCTGCACTGCCTCGCCGGCATCCTGCGCCCGGACGCCGGTGAGATTCACTACCGCGACCAGCGCATCGACCTGCTCTCCGAGTCGGCCCGTGCCGTGCTGCGGCGTACCGAACTCGGGGTGCTGTTCCAGTTCGGTCAGCTCGTCCCCGAGCTGACCGCAGCGGAGAACGCCGCGCTTCCGCTGCTGCTCGCCGGCACGGGGCGGCGAGCAGCACGGACCGCGGCGCTCACCTGGCTGGACCGGCTCGGCGTCGCCGACCAGGCCGACACCGTGCCCGGCGAAATGTCCGGCGGGCAGCAGCAGCGGTGCGCGCTGGCCCGCGCGATGATCACCGAACCTCGGGTGCTCTTCGCCGACGAACCGACCGGCGCGTTGGACACCCTGACCGGCGAGCAGGTCCTTGGCCAGCTCATCCGGGTCGCCCGCGAGCAGCGGACCTCCGTCGTGCTCGTCACCCACGACCCCCGGGTCGCCGGGTACGCCGACCGGGAGATCATGCTGCGGGACGGCGAGATCGACCCCGCCGGGCTCGGCCCGGTCGTCACCCGGACGGCCCGGTCGTGATCCGTCCGGCCACCCTGCTGCGGCTCGGCCTCGTCGGCACCCGCACCGACACGGTACGGATCGTCCTCACCGCCGCCGCCGCGCTGCTCACCACCGTCACCTTCCTCGCCGCCGCCACGGTCATCGCCGTACCGACCGTCCCGGACGGCGGCTCCGACCGGTCCCCGCAGTACGGCCCGGCGCTGATCGCCGAGGCGGAGCTGCGGACCGGCGTCACCATCGCCCTGTTCCTCCTGGCGATCCCGGTCCTGGCCCTCGCCGGGCAGTGCGCCCGGCTCGGCGCGCCCGCCCGGGACCAGCGACTCGCCGCCATCCGGCTGGCCGGCGGCACCCCCGGTCAAGTCCGGGCGCTGGCCGCCACCGAAACCGGGCTGGCCGGTGCGCTCGGCTCCGTCACCGGGTTGGCCGGGTACCTGGCCGGCCGGCGGCTGCTGCACCGTCCGGACGAGCACGGCCTGCTGCCGTTACCCACCGACGTGCTGCCGCCGGTCTGGTCGCTGATCCTGATCGTGGCCGGCATCCCGCTGCTCGCGACCGCGGTCGCCGCCGCACTGCTGCGTACGGTCGTCGTGTCGCCGCTCGGCGTACAGCGCCGGCGCCGGGCAGGGCGGCCCGGGCGGTGGCCCGGCCTGCTCATCCTCGGCGGCCTGGTGGTGACCTTCCTGTTCCGGCCGCTCGTCGACTGGGCTGCCGGCCGGGAAGCCCCACTGTGGGGCGTTGCGGTCATCGCGTTCGCCGGGGCGCTGGCCATCGCGATCGGCGTCGCCACCGGCACCGGCTGGATCTCGTACGCGACCGGACGGTTCCTGCGGCGAGTCGCCCGCCGCCCCGCGACCCTGCTCGCCGCCCGGCGGCTGACCGCCGACCCGTGGCACGGCGCACGGACCTTCGCCGGGCTGCTGGCCTGCGTCCTGTTCGGTGCCGGCACCGCCGGCTTCAGCGCCTACCTGGCGGCCGAGTTCGGCAGCCGGGACCGGGTCCACCGGATCCTCGCCGAACAGAGCGGCCAGCCGTACAGCCCGAGTGACAACAGTTTCTACTTCAACGCGGTCACCCTGGTGCACATCGCGGTCCTGGTGGGCCTGGCGATCGCCGCCGCCGGTCTGGCCGTCGCGGTCGTCGAAGGCATCGTGGAGCGTCGCCGCGCCAACGCGGCACTCGTCGCCACCGGCGTGCCGCGCGCGGTGCTGGCCCGCTCCGTCCTGGTACAGACCCTCACGCCGCTGCTCCCAGCGACTCTGGTGGCGCTGACCGCCGGCACGATGATGGCCCGGGCTCTCGGTACGGAGGTCTCCTCCGGGCCGCGTACCGCCACGTTCTGCGATGCGGTGGACGCCTGTCGCACCCCCGAGGACTGGACGGAGTACGGCCGGACGATCGAACATCCGGGCATCACTGTGCCGGTGCCGGTGCCGCTCGACGACCTGGCGCTGCTCGGCGCCGGCACGATGGTGGCCGCCCTGGCCACGGTCGGCGTCGGCCTGCTGTTCCTGCGTAGAGCCACCGACCTGACGGAGCTCCGGCAGACCTGACGGCTCGGTATGTCTGACGCTCGGCAGATCTGACCGGCTACGGCGCGGTCGGCCCGGTCAGCCTGATCAGGGTCGGCCGACCGGGCCGAGCAGCGCCGACTCCATCGACGTCGGATGCAGCATCACCCACTGCAGCCGGCCCTGACTGACCAGGCCGACCATCTCCGGATGGATCCGGGTCAACCAGCTCTGCGCCTCGGTGAATCCCAACGCCGACGCCACCAGCGCCGCCTCGGCGGCGGTCAACCGCTGCAGCACCACCAGGTCGCTGCGGACCAGTGGGTCGAGATCCCAGCTGCCCACGTCGTTGCGGACCACCATCGTCGTCCGCCACGGCACCCCCACCTCCGGCGTGCCGCCCATCGCCGGGCCGATATCCACCGCCAGCAGCTGGGGATGCGCCGGTGACGGCGGTGGCGGCGGCTGGGCGCCGGGCGGCAGGAAGGACGCCGACTCCTGACCCAGACCACACTGGTGCAGAAACCCCTGCCAGTCCGGCTCGCGGGCCGTCTGGATGAACAGGTGCGCGCCGAGCGCCATCGCCCGCAGCGCCAACAGCTGCGCGCAGCGCAGCCCGCCGACCAGCAGCAGCCGGGTCGGTTCCGGGCGGAACAGCCGCACCGCGACCGGCCCGCCCTGCCGGTTGCGCCCGACGACCATGCCGTCGCCGCCGGCCCGCAACCGTACGTCGCCGAGTGCTTCGAGATCGGCGGTGTGCAGGCCGGTCGGCGGAATGATCGACAACGGACCCGTCACGGCAGGAACCCCCCGAGCGGCAGGGTGGCGGCCAGCCCACGGACATGCTCACCGTCGATCCGCTCGGTGAGCCCGCCGCGCTCGCGTACCGCCTCGGTCAGGGCCTGGTCGCCGACGGCCAGCGTCGTCACGTCGGCGGCGGTGAGCCGGACCGCGGCCGACACCGTCACGTCCGCGACGGCGGTCTCGGTCGGATGCCCCGGCTCCCGGGCGACGGCGACCGACACCACCGTGTCGACCATCGGCAGCTGCCGCAACACGTCGTCCAGCTGCCACGGCAGCTCCGGCCAGCGCAGCAGCCGGCGGCAGACCTGCGGCACCTCGCCGCTCCACCACGCCTGCCAGGTCTCCTCGCCGGCGACCCGGTTGCTGGCGGTGCCGTAGACGTTGCCGCCGTCCGGCCGGCTGGGCAGCTGCGCCAGGTAGCCGACGGCGGTCAGCAGATCGTCGCCGCCCAGCAGCCGGGCCGGCACCCGGTCCTGTTTCAGCTGGCGCTGGACCCGCCGGACCGACGACATCAGCGCCGGTGCCAGCGCCCGATCGGTGTAACCGTCCGGTGTACGCATCACCTGGAGCACCAACCAGGCCCGCCGACGGGCCGGCACGTCACCGCCGGTCAGCTCCCGGTAGGAACGCTCCACCAGCCCTCGTCCGGTGTGCGCGCGGGGGGCCGCCGCGACCTGGACGAGCAGCTGTACCGAGGTCGGCGGGGCGGCCGGATCCGGCGCCGGCAGCAGCGCCGCCGGGGACGGCAGACTGAGTGCCGAGCCGACGAACAGCGAACCGTCGGCAGGGTCGAGCTCCAGGACGGCGCAGACGCCACCCCGGTGACTGATCGTCGCCATCGTCCGGCCGCTGACCGAAACATCGTCCACTATGGCAGTCGGCTCCACGAACCGCAGCAGGCCCGTCGCCCGGTTGCCGCCGCCGGCCGGCAGCCGCCGGGGCCGCAGCCGGTACCGCAACCACACCGCCATCCACTGGTAGAGCCACCGCCCGCGCAGCCGGACCACCGTCGGTGCCAGCAACAGCGCCAGCGCCGCCGCCGTCACCAGCGCCACGACCGGCCCCCGCTGGTACGCGACGAGCAAGACCGTCGCCGCCAGTTGCCAGTAGACCAACTGCCCGATGGCGAACGGGCCGGTGCCGGGGCGGACCCGCCGGGGCCGGATCCGGCTGCCCGACGCCGTCGCCGGGATCGATGTCGCCGCTGCCGACCCGGTGACTCCGGAGATCATGTCCGCCGTCGGCCCGCCCGATCCTGACACGGTCGGTGACATCGGCACGGCGGCCCGCGCCGCCGTCGCAGGAGCGGCCGCCGACCGGCCAGCGACCTGCCCGGTCGGCAGCCTGGCGACCTGCCCCGACAGTCCGGCAGCGCGGACCGTCGGCAGCTCCGAGGTGGGGGCCGAAGCGGCCACGCCCACGGTCGGCGGTGCGGCTGCGGGTGGCGGCGCCGGCGCGGGCATCGGCGCGGCGTCACGTTGTCGGGGCGGTGCCCACTGCTGCCAGCCCGCCGGTGCGCCCGGCGACTGGTCGGCGGACGGGCCGGGGTCGGTCGTCATCGCTCAGCGTCCGGTCGCCGTACGGACGTCGGCCTCGGTCACCGTACGCAGCTCGTCCAGGCTGGGCCGCTGGCCGGACTGGCGCAGCCGCTGCGCCTGCGCCTTGCGTACCCCCTCGAAGAGCTTGCGCGCCTCGCGGGCGTTGCCGAAGCTCTCGTCCCGTTGCACCGTCGAAAAGTGTCCGAAAAGGACCTCCGGCACGGCGGCGGCGAGCAGATACTCGTCGTTCGCCGCCATCCGCTCGACGATCACCACCAACTGCTCCGGGGTGTAGTTGCCGAACTCGATCGTCCTGGCGAACCGGGACGCCAGGCCGGGATTGGCGTCGAGGAACTGCCGCATCTCCCCGGTGTAGCCGGCGGCGATCACCGCGATCTCGTCCCGGTGATCCTCCATCAGCTTGACCAGGGTGTCGATCGCCTCCTGACCGAAATCCCCGCCACTGCCGAACGACCGGGACAGGGTGTACGCCTCGTCGACGAAGAGCACCCCGCCTCTGGCCTGCTCGAACACGGCGGCCGTCTTCTCCGCCGTGTGGCCCAGGTACTGCCCGACCAGGTCGCGCCGGGACACCTCACGGAACGGCCCGCCGGACAGCACCCCCAGCGCGGCCAGCAGCTCACCGTAGATGCGGGCCACCGTCGTCTTACCGGTGCCCGGCGCGCCCGCGAAGATCAGGTGATGGCTGACCGCGCTGACCGGCAGGCCCGCGCCGCGCCGCCACTCGTTCACCTGGATCTCGTCGATCAGCCCGCGCACCTCATCCTTGACCGACTCCAGGCCGACCATCGCGTCGAGCTCGGCCAGCAACTCCTCGGTCCGGGCGGTGTCCGGCCCGCCGGCCGACGCGGCGGCGGCCGCGCCGAACACCGCACGCCGGCTCGCCGTACCGGTGACGATGGTCGGCTCGGCACCGTCGGCGATGTCGAACGCCGGCGTCGCCGTGTTCTCGGTGCTGCACTCCTCGACACTGCCCGCACAGCCACGACCGAAGGAGACCGCCGGCCCGCGGGTGTCGCGAATCCGGCAGCGCCGCAGCGTCGGCGCGCTCTGGTGGGCGACCGCCACCCCGGCCCCGCCGGTCCGGGAGATCTCGCACGTCTCCAACACCGGACGGCCGTGCTGGTAGACGTAGACGCCCCGGTTGCCGCAGCCGGTGATGGTCGACGCCCGGATGGTGGGCGCGGCCCCGATCCGCACGATCACGCCGTCCTCGGCGAGGTCGGTGAACTCGCAACCGTCGACGTCGCCGTCCGAATCCTCAACCACCAGGCCGTGCCGCGCCCCGGTGACCGTGCACCGGGTCAGCGTGAAGCTCGACCGGTTGCCGATCACGACGCCGGCCCCGAACCCGGCCCGCAGTTGGCAGCCGGTCATCGTCAGCCGGGCCCGGTCGACCGCCACCGCCGGCGCGTCGCCGGCCAGCAGCACCAGGTCACGCAGTTCGAGGGTGCCGCCGTTGGCGGACACAGTCGGGTAATGGCCGGCTGAGGCGTCGACGGTCACCGACCCGGCACCCTGCGCGGCGACCACAGTGATCTGTCGATCGTTGATGAACAACGCCTCGTAGTAGGTGCCGGGGTCGACGGCCACCACCGACCCGTCGGACGCCGCCGCGAGCGCGTCACCGATCGACGGATAGGCGCCGGGCTGGTCCGGACTGACCAAGAGGGTGCGCGTCATCGCTCCGGGCTTCGTACACGGTGGGACAGGGGATTCCGACGATATCGCAGCACCACCAGACAGGGTGTCCGGTGAACGACCGCGTCGCCGCGCGGGCCTGTCGTTGGCAGCAGCGACCGGCACCGGTTGTCTACGCTCTACGGCGGAATCCCAGGGCCCCGACCGGCCCCGGCAGGCTTCGACCGGACGGCGAAGGAGAGCGTGGTGGCGGTACGCATGCTGCCGTTGACGGCAGCCGCTCTGCTGGTCGACGGCGAGGTCCACACCCACACCTCGGTGCGCGGCGACCATCTCCCACAGCTGCACCCGCTGGTCCGGCGGATCCTGGACGAACTTCCGGTCAGCCAGCGGGAACGCTCCGTCGGCCGGTGCGCCGAGCCGGTGCTGATCTCCGACCGGCTGTACGCCGTACAGCCGGGCCAGCCCGGCACCGAGTTGTCGCCGGCTGCGGCCCGGGCGGCACTGTGGGGTGCCCGGATCCGGGTCTCCCTGATCCGCGAGCCGGACGATCCGGCCCACGGCACGGCGGTCGCCCCGTGCCGGTCCTGCCGCCAGCTGCTCGACTGGTTCGGGGTGGAGGCGCTCTGATGGCCGGCGACGACCGGTTTCCGCCGTCGGTGCTGGCCGCCCTGACCCGGGCCGGCTGGCAGCCCGGCCGGCGCGACGAACAGCGGGGCCGTGACTGGGCCCTGCGGGTCGTCGGGCACGCCGGACCCGACGGGCGGCAGCACACCGTGGTCGGTCCCGCGATCGAGGCGTACGCCGAGTTCGGCGGCCTGTACGTCGAACCGGACGGCCCTGGCGAGGCGGTCGCGCCGAGCACGGTCCACCTCGATCCGCTGCGCGCCGTGCACACCGTCGCCACCCTCGCCGTACTCGCCGACATGCTGGGCGTGCCGGTCAGCCCGCTCGGCGTCGAGGCGGACGGCACCGGCATCCTGGCCATCGACGCCCGACAGCGGGTGTTCGTGCTGGACCACGGCGGCGACTGGTTTCTCGGCCGGTCGGTGGAACAGGCCGTCACCGCACTGATCCTCGGTCAACGGCCGCACCGGCTCGCCGAGGACGGCAGCTGGTGACCGCCGACCCGGAGCCAGGGTCGCAGCCGCTGTCCGAGTCGGCCTCGGCCGGGTGGCGACCGGCCACCGCAGCCGAGGCGGGCATGGCCGCCGCCACCGACCTGGCGGGCTACCTGGCGGCGCTCGGCACCGGGCCGCTGCTGCTGCCAGTGTCGGCCGAGACCGCCGCCGGGCAGGCACCGTTCGCCTGGCCCACCGTCGAACACGACGGCGCACCACACGTGCTGGCCTTCACCTCGCCGCAGGCCATCGTCGCCGGCCTGCCGGGCGAGTCGGTACGGTACGTGACGGTCACCCTGGCCGAGGTGGTCGCCACGATCCCCGACGACAACTGGTGGTTGGCGGTCGACCCGGGACTGCCGATCGCCCACCGGATCACCGCCGGGCAGTTGCGGGAGCTGGCACCGTCGCCCGATGCAGGCGACATCGCTCGGGCGCTGCGCGCCGCTGTCGCGGCCGAGGACCCGGACGCGGTGATGGCCGCCCTGTTACGCGCCGAGTTCACCGTACCGATGCCGCCGGAAGCCGACCCCGACACCGCCGTACGAGACCTGGCCGACCCCCGGTTCCCCTGGTGGTGTCTGCCGGACGAGGCGGGCCAGCCGTCGGTGCCGGTCTTCACCTCCCCGGCGATGCTGGCCGAGGTGTTCGACGTGCCGCTGCCGTCGGTCGTCGCCTCCAGCGTGCGACTCTTCGCGAACTGGCCGGACCCGCGCTGGCAGCTCGCCGTCGACCCGGGCACCGCGTCGGCGGTGAGCATTCCCGGGGAGGCGGTCCGGCAGGTCAGCCGGTGGCTCGACGAACTGCGCCGGACCGTGACTGAGACGGACCAGGTCGACGTGGCCCAGACGGATCCAACCGAGGCGGACCAGGCCGAGGCTGTCGAGGCAGATCCAAACCTTCCGGTCCGGATGCAGCTGGTCGTTGCGCACCGCCACCTGCACGCGTACGTGGCGGACGGCTACGACCGGATGGCCGGCCCGGTGCACCGCTGGCACGGCCCCGGCCGGGACACCCCGAAGCGGCTGTACGCCCGGTTGGGCCTGCTCGGGCCGGAGTCGCCCTTCGCCGCCGCCGACGAGTGGGTTCCGGTCGTACGGTGGGAACCCGGCCCGGACACCCCGGCGACCTGGCTCGACGAGCGGCCGCAGCAGCGGGCGCTGGCCGTGCCGGACGGGGCCGAGCTGCACGTGCTGCACCAGGACGGCAGTGACGAGCTGCTGGCCCGCTTCGACCGGAGCGGTCGACGCTGGCTGCCGGTGGACCCGCCACCGGCCGACCAGCCGCCGGCCGCAAGCATCGGCTGATCGGCGGCTACCGGTCGGCCAGCCAGTGCCGTGCGGGCGGAGTGGCGAGCAGGATCACCGCCAGTCCGGCCAGCGCTCCGACGACCATCGGCAGCAGCATCGTCGGGTGGTATTCGATCTTGCCGAACAGCAGCAGGCCGCCCAGGACGACGAGGAGCAGCCCGGCGGTGAACCCGGCCGGGGCCCGCAGCATGTTCGGCCCGGCGACCCAGACGATCCGCATGCCGGCCAGGGTCATGAAGACCAGCAGCAGGCAGAGCCCGAGAATCGCGAACGCGATGATCCACAGTAGGAACTTCGCGTCACCCTCGGCCTGGTAGGTCACGACCAGGAAGGCGAGACCGGCGACCAGCCAGAGGGCAGCGGTAGGAGCCGTCAGCAGTACGGCGGCCACAACGACCACCGGCCGCCGCCGGCCGGCGGCGGGCGCGACGGGGCCGGCGGCTCGCCGGGGCACGTTCACCGGCTCGGTGGACGCCATACCGAATCGTCCTCGGCGGTCGGCGGCTCGCCCCCGGTTGGCTGGTCGGGCCCGGCCTGGGCGGCCGGTGCCGGCACCAACGATGCACCGACGTCGGTCGCCGGCGGTGGGCCGTCCCGGGCGGCCGCCGGACGTCTCGCCCGGCGCCGCAGCCACCGGATCAGCAGCACGACACCGGTGACCAGCGTGCCGAGGATGGTGAAGAAGATCAGCATGCCGATCAGTTCGTCGAGCCCGAACTCGTAGCCCGGCTCGGGCGGCAGGTAGGCGACCGGGTCGCTGGCGGTCGGCGACGGCCGTGGGCTGGCCCGATCGTCCGGCTCGGTGGTGAGCGCGGCGTGAATGTCCAGGATGCCCCAGCCGAAGTCGAGATCCTTGCCGGGCGGCCCGGCGTCGTACGCCGTACCGACCAGCCGTTGGAACAGTCTGCCCTGGCCCTCGTCCGGATACTGTGCCTTGAGCAGCGCGAACGCCCCCGACACCAACGCGGTCGCTGCACTCGCGCCGTCCATCGTGTAGTAGCCGCCACCGTCGGCAGCTCGGACGATGTCCTCGCCGGGCGCGGCGATGTGGGTCTGCTCGGCGCGGATCGACTCCGGGCTGAGCCCACCGTCCCGCCCGCTGCTGGTCACCGCGATGGTCCACGCACTGTAGGCCGGCTGGCCGATCAGCATGTCGCGGCGGTTGCCGATGCCGGCGACGACGATGACTCCGCGCCGGTACGCGTTCTCGACCGCCTGCTCCAGCGCCGGGTCGGACGATCCGGTGAGCGAGACGTTGATGATGTCGGCACCGCTGTTGACGGCCCAGTTGATCCCGAGTGCGATGGACTCGGGGAGGATGATCTCAGTCTTCGGGCTGGAGAGCGTGATGGGCAGGATCTTGGCCTTCGGCGCCACCCCGAGCACCCCGTCACGGCCGCCGGGCCCGTGCCCGTGCCCGGCGATCAGCGACGCCATCCCGGTGCCGTGGTTGCGCCGGTCGACGTGGCCCTTGCTGTCGCGGTCGTGAAGGTCGGCCCCGGGCAGTACGTTGTCCCGCAGGTCGGGGTGGGAGGCGTCAACGCCGGTGTCGACCACCGCGACGGTCACCCCCTCGCCCTGGGTGATCCGGTGCACCTCGGGCAGCCGCATCGCCTCGACATGCCAGGACTGGTCCCGGATCTCGTCGGCCTGCGCCGGCCCGGCGGGCAGCGACGCCGTGCCGAGCAGCCCGAGCAGCCCGGCTGCCACCAGGCCGAGTAACCGCCGGGAAGCACGCATGGGCGGAGCACACCTCTCCGTCGGGTAGTCGCCGGGCGACCCGGCGCTGTGCCCGGATGATACTGCGTCGGGTGCTTCGTCCGGCTCAGCTCGGCCGTCTGCCGGCCTCATCGCTGGCCCAGGCTCCGGACCTGCTGCTGCGGCGGCTTCTCGTCGGGGGTGTCGATGGTGCCGGGAGCCGCCGGGTCAATCTGCCACAGCTCGTCGTCACCGTCGCCGTACTCCCAGGTCTGCTGCCGGTCGTCGGTCCTGCGGCTGGTGCGACCGGTGCCGCTGGCCGGGCCGGGGCCGCGTTGCCCGCCCAGCACCGGACCCGGGCCCTTGGCGACCCCGCCGGGCTTCGTCGGCCCGGCCCGGCCGGACAGCCGTGGAGCAGCCGGGGCCGGCCGACCGGCGGAGCCGGGTGCGGCCGGCTGCGGTAGCCGGGCAGCGCCGGTGGTCGGGGCGGCGGGGCGGCTTCGTGGGCCGCCCAGGCTGGGCGGCGGGGCGGCCGGCCGGCCAGTGCCGCCGCCGGCCGGGCGGCCGCTCGGCCCCGGCGGCCGGGAGCCACCCGGCGTGGGTCCGGTGCTGCCGGGCAGCGACGGGCGCTGCGGTGCCGGACGTCGGCTGGCCGGGTTGTTCGGCGGCGGACCACCGGCCCCGGGCAGCGCCGGCCGGAGCGGAGAACTCGGGCGGTTCGCACCCGGCGGCAGTGCTCCGGGTCGGTTGCCCCCCGGTGCCCCTGGTCGTGGCCCGGGGGTGACGCCGGGTGGCACTACCGCCGGTGGCGGGCTCGGCGCCGGGCCGGCACCGGTCTGCGGGAGGTTGGGCACCGGGGGAGGCGCGGTCGGCGGGGAGACGGTGCCCCCAGCCAGGTGCAGCCCGTCCGGCACCGGCGGTGGTGGTGTGGGGGACGGCGTGTCCCGGCCCAGCCCGGGAGCGGTGGGCGGCTCGCCACGCCCCGCGAACTCCGGCCGGGGCGGTGCGCCCGGCGCACCACCCGGCGGTGCGCCGGGCGGCGGTGCCCCGGGGCCGCCGGGAAAAGCGACCGACGGGTCAACCACCGCTGCGTCGGTCGGGCCCCGGAAGGTGGTGCCCCGGGTGATGTGGCTCAGGTACACATCGATGTACATGTCGGCCAACGGCTTGATGATGTCCCGGGCACGCTCGAAGTAGTCGTCCATCACGTCTTTGCGGGTCCGGCCGGTGGTGCCCGGGATCCAGTCGTACGTGTCGGACCACTGCAGGCCGTTGTCCGGGTCGGCCGCCTCCACGGTGTACTGCTCCCAGAGGCTGCGGAACTCCTGCTGGGTCGACTCGATCTTGCCGGCCAACTGCTCCAGGCCACGGCGGTTGCTGTCGGCGGCCTCCTTCCACTCGTCGAGGGAGTAGAGGGTGGCGCCCACCCGTTGCATGAAGTACTCACCGGCCGGTGACTGCCACTTGGCAGCCAGCGCCGTCGCGTACCGCTGCAGGTTGGTGCGGGTGCTGTCGAGCAGCACGCCGATCCGGTGCCACATGTCGGCGACGGCGATCACCCGCTCGTCGCTCTCGTTCTGGATCCAACCCCACATCGTCTCGATGTTGGTCGTCTCCTTGTCCCAGACGGTGGGTTCGTAGCGCTGGTTCGGGTCCGAGTAGTCGTGGACGACGTAGTCGTTCCCGGCGTTCACGTACGGGATCGACACCGGCTGCCAGCCGAAGTACTCGTCAGACATCCCCGCTCCTCGACGTCGCTATCCGCGCTGCTCAGTGCTCGGCCGACGGGCTGTCGAGCTCATCGTCGTGCATGTCCTCGTCGTCGGCGCGGATGTCGTAGGCACCGTCGCCCTCACCGATCGTCTCGGCCTCGTACAGCGACAGGTCCCGGTCGGCCGCCTCGGGGGCGTAGGAGGAGCTTTCCTCGTCCGGATCGACCACCAGACTCGGATCCTCGACGCCGCTCTCCGGATCTTGCCAGAGATCGTCGAGCGTCTCGCCGCCTTCTAGATTGGAGAATGCGGTGTAAATGGTCATCTGGTCGGCCGCGACCAGGGCGTCGCCGTCGAGGTATTCGGCGGAGATCGACTTGGCGGCGGTCGCCAGGGAGGCGAGGCCCTTGGCCACCTCGCCGAGCAGCAGAGTAGCCGCCTTACGGTTCTCGTCGTGCCGGCCCTGGAAGAACCGGCCCTCGGACATCCCCGACCCGCCGAACGGCACCGGGATGGTGAGCATGTGGTTGATGCCGCTTGCCAGGCTCGGCTGGAAGTTGAGCCGCAACTCGGCCATCACGCACTGGGCGAAGTCGTCGAGCTGCTCGATATCGACGTCGATCGTCTCGTTGACCAGCCAGCTGTCGTCCGCCATGATCCCTCCCCCAGGCCGCATGCGCGTATCGGCATCCACAAAACTATCGCGTCACTGCAATTGTCGTAGACCGAGAGTCACGATGTGGACGGTAAATGTAGCAACTGGACCAGCCGGGTGCCTTCCCGCCTGGTGACCAGCCAGCCCCGCCCCGGCGGCAGCGGGCCGGGCCGGACGTTGCCGAGCAGCACCCCCTCGTCGCGGCTGCCGGACATCACCAGGCCCGGCGAGCTGAGCTCGCGCAGTCGCATCAGGATCGGCTCGTACAGGGCCCGGCTGGCGCCGCCACTGCGCCTGGCGATCACCAGGTGCAGCCCGATGTCACGGGCCTGCGGCAGGAACTCCAGCAGCGGCAGCAGCGGGTTGCCGCCGCCACCGGCGACGAGGTCGTAGTCGTCGACCAGGATGTACAGGTCGGGGCCCCGCCACCAGCTGCGGGTACGCAGCTGCTCCGGGGTCACGTCCGCCGGGGGCAGCCGGTCACGCATCACATTGACCACCTCGGTCAGCATGCCGGCGGTGACGTCCGCCGAGGTGCCGTACCCGATCTGGTGTTTTTCGCTGATGTCGCCGAGCAGGCTGCGCCGGTAGTCGACGACGATGAGCCGGGCCTGGGTCAGATCGTTGCGGTCGGTGATGCCCCGGGCCAGCGCCCGCAGGAAGCTGCTCTTGCCGGACTCGCCGTCGCCGAAGACGATGAAGTGCGGATCGGTGCCCAGGTCCAGGTGTACGGGCTGCAGGTCGACCTCGGCGATGCCGATCGGCACGCCGGGGCGTCCGGTGTCCGGCACCGACTCGTACGGCACCACGGCCGGCAGCAGCCGCACCGGTGGCGCACCCGGGCCCTGCCAGGCGGCGGCGACGTCGGTGACGAACCGCCGGGCACCGTCGGCGAGGGTCCCGGCGTCGGCGTCGCCGTCGGTGCGGGGCAGCGCGGCGAGGAACTGCATGCCGTCCGGGGTGATGCCCCGGCCGGGCGACTTGTCCGGCACGTTCATCGCCGCCCGCCGGTCCAGGTTGGAGTCGCTGGCGTCGGCGAGGCGCAGCTCCAGCCGGGTGCCGAAGACGTCGCGTACCGCCGGTCGCAGGTCCATCCACCGGCCGGCGCTGATTACCAGGTGGACGCCGAACGACAACCCCCGGTTGGCGATGTCGTTGATCGCCGGCTCCAGGTCCTCGAACTCGGCGCGTACCGCCGCCCAGCCGTCGATCACCAGGAACACGTCGCCGAACGGGTCGTCGGTGTGCCCGCCGTGCCGGCGTTCCCGCCGGTAGGTGGCCATCGAGTCGATCCGGTTCTCGGCGAACCGGCGTTCCCGCTGGGCCATCAGCAGCCGCAGCTCGGCGATGGTCCGGCGGACCTGCCCGGCGTCCAGCCGGGTGGCGACCCCGCCGACCTGCGGCAGGTCACGCAGCGCGGTGAGCGCGCCGCTGCCCAGGTCGAGGCAGTAGATCTGCACCTCGCGTGGGGTATGGGTGAGGGCGAGCGACGACACGACCGTACGCAGCAGGGTGCTCTTGCCGCTCTGCGGGCCGCCGACGACGACGGTGTGCCCGGCAGAGCCGCCCAGCTCCAGCCAGAGCACGTCGCGGCGCTGCTCGAACGGCTTGTCGATCAGGCCGACAGCGGCCCGCAGCTCGCCCTGCAGGGTCGGGCTGGCCGCGGTGATGCCGCGTTCCGGGTCGGCGACCAGCGGCGAGAGCAGCTGGTCGAGGGTCATCGGAGCGCCGAGCGGCGGCAGCCACACCTGGTGGGCCGGTTTGCCGCGGCCGGTGAGCCGGCTGACCAGGATGTCGAGCAGGCTCTCGCCGGTTGTGGTGTCGGCCGGTTCGGGCCCGGGCTGGCGGGCGTCGGCCGGCAGCCGGGGTGCGACGTACTGGGTGGTGTATTCCTGGACCCGGTCGTCGCCGTCGCCGGCGGCGACCGCCTCGGCGGTCTTGCTGCGGTACGTGCCGGAGACGTACGCGGCCCGGAACCGTACCAGCGGTTCGGTGCCGAACCGTAGGTAGCCGTGGCCGGGGGAGCGGGGCAGTTCGTACGCGTCGGTGGCGCCGAGCACCACCCGGCTCTCCATCGCGGAGAAGGTCCGCAGGCCGATCCGGTACGACAGGTGGGTGTCCAGTCCGCGCAGCCGGCCCTCCTCCAGCCGCTGCGAGGCGAGCAGCAGATGCACGCTCAACGACCGGCCGACCCGACCGATCTGGACGAACATGTCGATGAAGTCCGGCTTGGCGGTCAGCAGTTCGGAGAACTCGTCACAGATGATCAGCAGCGCCGGCATCGGCTCCAGCGGCGCCCCGGCCGCCCGGGCCTTCTCGTAGTCACGCTGCGATGCGTAGTTGCCGGCCGAGCGGAGCAGCTCCTGCCGGCGGACCAGCTCGCCGTTGATCGCGTCGGTCATCCGGTCGACCAGCGGCAGCTCGTCGGAGAGGTTGGTGATCACCGCGCTGGTGTGCGGCAGCTTGTCCAGCCGGGTGAACGTCGCCCCGCCCTTGAAGTCGATCAGCACGAAGTTGAGCGTCTCCGACGAGTGGGTGGCGGCGAGCGCCAGCACCAGGGTGCGCAGCAGCTCCGACTTGCCGGAGCCGGTGGCGCCGATCAGCAGGCCGTGTGGGCCCATGCCGTCCTGCGCGGACTCCTTGAGGTCCAGCTCGACCGGGGTGCCGTCCGGGGTCAGCCCGAGCGGCACCCGCAGCCGGTCCCGGTTCGGCCGGGGCGTCCACGCCCGCTCCACGTCGAACTCGTACGGGTCGCCCAGGTCGAGCAGGTCGGCCAGGTCCTGCTCCAGGTGCAGCGGCTGCTCGCCCCGGGACGCGGCGGACAGTCGCAGCGGCGCCAGCTCCATCGCCAACGTCTCCGCCTCGGCGATCGTGCAGGTGTCGGCGGTGCCGATCTGCGCTCGGCCGTCCAGGGTGACACTGGCCATCGACCCGTCGGCGGCGACATCGAGCACCAGCCGGGCCCGGTCGAGCACCCGGGGCGGTGGCTCGGACAGGTCGACGATGGTCACCCCCTCCACGCCGCCGTCGGTCATCAGGTGATCGGAGCCGGCCGGGTCACCGCCGTCGAGCACCACCAGCAGGTGCGGGCCGGAGGTGGTGGCGGAGCCGCCGCCGGCCAGGTTGAACCGGGGGCGGTTGGCGAGCATGTCGTCGAGCATCGCTTCCAACCCGGTCACCGTCGACGACACCAGCCGTAGCGCGCCGGTCGCATCGGTGCGGGTCGGGTGCAGCGCGTGCGGCAGCCACTTGACCCACTCCCAGTGCTCCCGCCGGGTCGGGGCCGGGCAGATCGCCACCAGCATGTCGTCCGGCGCGTGGAACGCGGTGGCTTGGGCGATCACCGCCCGGACCAGGGCGCGGACCGGGTCGGGGTCGCCGCGCAGATGCACCCGGGCGAAGCCGCGCAGCGCCATGTCCACCGGCAACTGCGGAACAGTGGCGTAGCTGGTCAGGAACCGGCGCAGCGCCAACGCGCACATCGGTTCCAGCTTTTCCAGCGCGGTCGGCGGCGGTGGGATCAGCGGCGTCGCCAGCTCCTGCGGCCCGAGACCGACCCGTACGGTGGCGAAGTCGGGGTCGCCGCGGCGGCGTTCCCACAGTCGGGGACCGACCGGCACCGACCACAGCGTCTGCGGGTCCGGGTGCCGGTAGAACGTGGCCTCCCGCTGCTGGCGTACGGTCCGCAGCACCCGACGACGCTGCCGCGACAGATGCGCCAGGTACTCGCGCCGCCGCTGCGCCATCTCCTGCCGGCTCGGCCCACCCGCCTGGTTGGACAACTGGGTGGCGAGCATGCCGAGCGCGGAGAGCCCGAACAGTCCACCGGCGACGTAGCTGAGCGTCGATCCGCCCCGGCCGGCGTACATCAGCGCCATCGCGACCGACCCGGCCAGCATCGGCAGCAGCATCATCAGCTGCCCCCAGGTCCGGCCGGTTGGCGCCGGCACTTCGGGCGGCGCATCGAGCAGAACCTCGCCGGACGGGTACTCCGGCTCGGGTCGGCGCGTTGGACGCCGTATCACCACCGTACCCACGGATCGACCCTCCCCGTCGTCGTCACACCCGAACACCGGGTCACTACCGGCACCGACGGCACCGGCACATGGTAGGTAGCCTTCTCGAGTCAGGACAGCCCGCGCGGGCTTGATGAGGAGTCAGCAGTGGTCACCCAGGCCGGAACCGGACTCGCCCGGATCGCCGTCGTGGCGCCGACCCGACGCATCGACCTCGCCCTGCCCGAACACCTGCCGCTGGTCGGGCTGCTCCCGGCGGTGCTGCGGCAGGCCGACGAGAACCCCTCCGACGGTACGGCCGACGGCGGCTGGGCGCTGCGGCGTACCAACGGATCCACCCTGGACCTCAACCGTACGCTCGCCGCGCAGCAGGTCCGCGACGGCGAGACGCTGCATCTGCTGCCCCGCCGTACCGAGTGGCCGGAGCTGGCCTACGACGACCTGATGGAGGCGATCGCCGCCGGTGCCCGCCGGCGCGGACTGTCCTGGACGCCGGCCGCCACCCGGCTGACCGGTTTGCTGACCGGTGCCGTTCTGCTGCTGCTCGCCCTGGTCGCGGTGGTGATCGCCGGCGGCACCGGGGTGGCCGCCGGGGCGGCCCTGCTCGGCACCGCAGCCGTCCTCGTCGCGGTCGGCGTGCTGCTGTCCCGGGCGATGGCCGACTCGCTGGCCGGCGCGGTGCTCGCCGCCCTGGCCCTGCCGTACGCGTTCGTCGGCGGCGCGGTGTCGCTGGCCGGCGGCGAACCGGTCACCGATCTGGGGGCACCGCATCTGCTGGTCGGTTCGGCGGCGCTGACCCTGACCGGGGTGCTCGGCATGCTGGGCGTCGGGGACGCCGGCCGGGTCTTCGTGGCGGCGATCTTCGCCGGGGTCAGCGGGACGACCGGGGCGGTGCTGGCCGTCGGGTCGCTGGACGGGCCGCGCGCCGCAGCGGTGCTGGTGGCCGTGGTGACCCTGCTGCTGCCGGCGCTGCCGCTGATCTCGGTCCGGGCCGGCAAACTGCCGATGCCGGCGCTGCCGCGTACCGCCGAGGACCTGGTCCGCGACGACCCGCAGCCGGACCGGGCGGAGATCTACCGGGCGACGGCCCGCGCCGACGAGGTGCTGACCGGCCTGATGTTCGGTGCGGCCGTGGTCGCTGCCGCCGGGTCAGCGGTGCTGACCCTGTCGGCGACGGTCGGCGCGGTGCTGCTGGTCGCGGTGGTGACGGCCGGTCAGCTGCTGCGGGCCCGGCTGGTCTCGACCATCCGGCACCGGGTGCCGCTGCTGGCCGGCGGCCTGGTCGGCGTCGGTCTGCTGACCCTGACCGGTACGGGTGGGATGGCGGCCGGTACCCGGCTGGCCCTGCTGCCCGTGGTGCTGCTGGTGGTGGCGCTGGTGCTGGCGGCCGGGATGGTCTACAGCCGACGCCCGCCGACGCCCCGGCTGGCCCGGCTCGGCGACGGGCTGGACGTGGTGCTGCAGCTGGCCGTGGTGCCGGTGGCCTGCGCCGTGCTCGGCCTGTACGGCTTCATGCGGGCGATCAACGGCTGACTCCGGCTGCGAGCTGCTCCGGCCGCAGCGGCGGGAACGGGCCGCCCCGGACCAGCCGGATCAGTGCCGTGTCGACGTCGTCGGCGACGTACTGGTAGCCGGCCCAGTGCAGCAGGACGACCCGGCCGGCGGCGTCGACGACCAGCTCGGCGGGGCCGTCCGAGTTGCCGCCGAGCGGGAACACCGGATGGTCGTACTCGTCGACGAAGACCCGGGCCTCCTCGGTGACCAAGCCGCTGCGTACCGGGTGGACGAAGGTCGGGAAGCCGGCGTCGGCGGTGCCGTCCGAGCCGAACTGGGCTATGGTCAGCCCGCCGAACTCGGTCAGCGCCGCGCGGGCGACCGGCGCCATGACCAGTCCGTCGAGTTCACCCGCCCACCGGGCGGCCCACTGGTCGACCATCGCGGAGACGTCCCGGCCGGGGAACCAGCCGGCGGCCTCCAGCACCGGCCGGACGTCCGGCGGGAATCGGCGGTCGGCGGCCCGGGCGGCGGCGTACTGCTCGGCGACGACCGTCACCGGGACCGGCGGCCACTGGCTGACCTCGCCGGACTCCCGGTCGATCACGATCCGCGGCGACCCGGAACCGGTCGGCGGCCCGGCCGTCCGACTTCCCGCGTCGTCGGTGGGGATCAGCCAGGCGACGTATCCGTGCTCGAACTCGTGCAGGCCGATCCGTTCGTCGGTGCCGGCGCCGTGCTCGGTCGCCCATTGGCGGGCCAGGTCCAGCGCCTCGTCGCGACCGAGCATCGATGTTTCCCTCCGGGCTGCGGGCGAGACCCCACGGTACGCCGTCGTCACCGGACCCTATGGTAGGCAGCACGCCGCGTGGTGGTGCAGCCGTGCGGCGCTGACGGGTGGAAGGAAGCCAGGCATGCCGTCGCGGCGCGACCAGGTCCAGTCGTACCAGTTCTTCGTCCAGCGGATGACGTCCGCGCTGGTGGCGAGGGACCCGGATCCGGCGGTCGCCCCGTTTCAGCGGCTTGGCGGCGCGGGCCTCGGCGGGGTCATGGTGGCGGTGCTGTGCCTCGGCGCGGTCGGCGTCTTCGGCTTCATCGTCCCCGGTGGAGCGACCAGCTGGCAGGACGGCGCCTCGGTGATCCTGGAGAGGGAGACCGGCACCAGGTACCTCTACCGCGAGGGGCACCTGCATCCGGTGGTCAACTACGCCTCGGCGCTGCTGGCGCTGGAGTCCTTCGCCCCGGTGACCGACGTGTCACGCAACTCCCTGGCCGGTACGCCCCGTGGCCCTCGGATCGGCATCCCGGACGCACCGGACGCGCTGCCCGACGCGAAGCGGATGCTGACCGGCGGGTGGACACTGTGCTCCCAGGCCGTCCGGGACGAGTCCGGTGAGCTGGTGACCACCACGGTGCTGACCGTCGGCCGGCCGCCGCTCGGTGGCCGGCCCACCGACGACGGGGCGCTGCTGGTCCGCGACGCCGACACCGGGCACCTGCAGCTGATCTGGCGGGACCAGCGGCACGAACTGGTCGACGAGGACATCGTCCTGGAGGGCCTGGCCCTGCGCTCCGAGCCGGTCGTGCTGGTCGGCGGGGCCTGGCTGAACGCGTTGCCGGCCGCGGAGCCGATCGGCAGCCGGCCGGTGCCCGGCCGGGGCGAGCCGTCGACCGCGCTGCCGGACGCGGTCACCGGCGAGATCTACGTGGTCGAGAACCAGACCGGCGACCGGCAGTACTACCTTGCCGAACGGGACCGGCTGGCACCGCTGACCGAGTTGCAGGCCGAGGTGCTGCTCGCCGATCCGGGCACCCGGGACGCGTACGGCGGCGAACCGCCGACCGCGCGGCCGGTTGCCGCCGCCACCGTGGTCGGCGCGCCGCGGGCGGTCGAGTCCGGGGAGACCGGCGCCCGGTCGCCGCAGCGCCGACCGGACATTCTGCGGCTGACCGACGGCCGGCAGAGCGTCTGCGCCGGCTATCCGCCCGGCAGCCACCAGCCGCAGGTGCTGGTCGACGCGCAGGTCGAGCCGCCGACGCAGGCGATCGTCACCCCGGCGCGCACCGCCGACGGCGTACCGCTGGCGGACCGGGTGGTGATCGAGCCCGGCCACGGCGCGTTGGTCGAGTCGATGCCCGCGCCGGACGCCCCGGCCGGCACCCTGACCCTGGTGACCGACCTCGGCGTCCGCTATCCACTGGCGGACCGGGCGGTCGCCGCGATGCTCGGCTACCCAGAGGTGGAGCCGGTACGACTACCCGCCAGCCTGGTGGTGCGGCTGCCGGGCGGGCCGGCGCTGGAACCGGCGGCGGCCCGACGACCAGCTTGACCGGCTATTGTGGATTGAGGGACGGCGGGCGGGTGGCGGTCGGACCGTCCTGATCGACCGGTATCGGTCTGGCGTCACTGGACACAAGGAACTACCGTTTCCGTTGACAGATGGTGCGTCCGCGCACCATGCGGCACCGCCCCTCGGATTGCGGGGCATCCCACCAGAGGACGGGGTGAAGACCACCATGACCGGGATGAACACCAATACCGGGCTGATGGTTCAGACCGAGAAGGACGTCGATGACGTCGCGAACCGGCTGACCGGCAACCTGAACCAGTTGATGGACCAGCTCATGCCGCTCTACGACCAGTGGAAGGGCATCGGTGCCGGCTCGTTCCAGCAGGTGCGTCAGGCGTTCGACGAGGACATGGCGCGGCTGAACCTGGCGTTGCGGTCGATCGCCGAGGCGGTCGGTTCGGCGGGTAAGGACTACGAAGTCAGCGACGATGAGATCAAATCCGAGATGGATTCGGCGGGGGCGACCGCCGGCCAGATCACTGCGGCGCTGAAGCTCTGACCGGAGGGATCGAGATGGACATCCGCTACGATTTCGCCGCGCTGAACAACGCCGCCGACAATTGCGGCACCGCGGCCAAGAACATGATTCAAGAGCTCGACGGCCTCAAGACCGGCATCCAGCCGTTGGTGGCGACCTGGGAGGGTGACGCGCAGACCGCGTACCTGACCCGGCAGGCGGAGTGGGAGTCTGCCGCCAACGACCTCAAGGACCTGCTCAACCGGATCGAGAAGGCGCTGCGCGAAGCGGCCGTACGAATGCAGGCACGCGAGGCGGCCAACCGGGCCAAGTTCGAGTAGACGACTCGGTCACCGACCAGCCGGTCCGGGCACCACGAAGTACGCCTCCTGCGGATCGGTGCGCGTACCGCCTTGCGACGCCGCGCCGCTGCGGTCGACCATCCGCCGGGTCGGCTGCCAGCGGCGGCGTCGGCCACTTGGCAGTGCCGCCACGGTCACCGCGACCACCAGGATCAGCAACGCCGTACCGGCGGCGACCGCCACGGCGGTCCGGGTCAGCCGCTGCCAGCGAGCTGCCCGCTGCGCCGCGGCGACATCCGGCACGACCGTCGGCAGCGCCGGCGCGCCGACCGGCTCGCCCGCCGTCAACCGCTCGGTCACCGCCCGGTACGGATTGACCACCCCGTGGCCGTAGCCCGCCGACCGGCCGCCGGATGCCGGATCCGCCGTCGCCGTCAGCCGCCGGGCCACATCGGCCGCCGACAGATCCGGCTCGGCGGCCCGCAGCAGCGCCGCTGTCGCGCTCACCACCGGGGTGGCGTAGCTGGTGCCGGCGACCACCTGGTGCCCGGACACCCGGGTCGCCGCCACCACCGCCCCACCCGGCGCCACCAGGTCCACGTAGTCACCGACCTGGGAATCCGCCAGCCGTACGCCGTTCTCGTCGATCGCCCCGACGCCGATCACCCCGTCGAACGCCGCCGGGTACGGCGTCGGATCCGGCGGCGCGCCCTGCTGGTGGCTGTTGCCGGCGGCGGCCACCAGCACCACGTCAGCCCGCACGGCGCGCTCGACCGCGGCCCGTACCGCCGGGTCCGCGCGGTACATGGTCAGCGACATGTTGATCACCTTCGCGTCGCTGGCCACCGCGAGGTCGATCGCCTCGGCCAGCCGGTCCGCCGGTGAGGCGGAGCCGTCCTGCCGCGCCTGGATCCGCTCGGTGACCCGGATCGGAACGATCGTCACCCCTGGGGCGATGCCGTGGAAGCCGACGCCGTCCACCCTGGTGGCGGCGATCAGGCTGGCCACGGCGGTGCCGTGCGAGGCGCAGTCCACCGTGCCGTTGACCTCGACGCCGGTCAGGTCGAAGCCGGCAGCCACCTGACCGGACAGTTGTGGGTGGTCGTCGTCGACCCCGGAGTCGATCACCGCGACCCGTACCCCCGACCCGTCGGTCACCGGCCAGCCGCGTTCGGGCGCCAACCAGCGCTGATGCCAGGAAATCTGAGGGATCACCGGACCGGGGTCGGCAGGGCTACGGCAACTGCCCGGGGCAGCAGACGCCGGCACCGCCGCGACGACCGGCAGGACGCTCGGCGCGCCGGTCAGCAGTACGCCCAACGCGACGGCCAGCAGCCGGGTCGGTGACCGCATCAGCTGACCTCCAGACCTCCCGTACCGCCCGACATCCTAATCCAGCTGCGGCGACCAGCGGGCTCGTGCGGCTGGCACACATTCAGTATCGTCGTCATGACGCTTCACCGGCGGTGCCTGGCGACGCCCACTCAGTGCCCGGCAGCGCCCGGTGTGACGCGGCGACGGGGAGGGACACGATGGACGTGCACGGCCTGCGCGCCCGCGCCGACGAGTTGATGACACAGTTCGACCGGATGCGCTCCGGCGCCGCCGACCTGCAGCAGCAGCTGCGGGCGGTGTCGGCCACCGTCACCTCCGACGACGGGCTCGTCACCGTGACGGTCGGGCCGAGAGGACAGGTCACCAAGGTGGAGCTCGACCCGCGGATCTACCGCCGGCCGAACGCCGCGCAGCTGTCCACCACGGTCACCGATACCATCCGGGCCGCCACCGCTCAGGCGATGGCCGAAGTGGAGCGGATCTGCCGGCCGCTGGTGCCCGACGCACAGTTCCAGGCACACATGGACTTCGATCTTGAAGGCATCTTCCGCCAGCTCGACACCGACCTGCCCGGGGGTGACCGGAAATGACCGAGCCGCAGCAGACCTTCCTCAACCCCGACCGGGCCCGCCCGGCCGGCAACGCGCTCGGCGCGGCGGCCGAGTCACTGGCCGCCGAGTGGTCCCGCGTCACCGGCAGCATCCGGGCGCTCAACGAGGCCCGACCGTGGGGCGACGACGAGGCCGGGCGGACGTTCAACGAGCACTACCTGGACGGCGGTGACGAGGCCCCGGCGAAGGTGACCCTGGACGCCGGTGACGATCTCATCGCCGCGTTCGCCGACACCGGTCTCCGGATCGTCTCCTCGGTCGACGGCACGGTCGCCGACGACGGCGCGGTCGGCGACAGCTTCGGCGGCGGCAGGTAGCCCGGTCGCTGTCGGAGGGCCAACGACGTGGCGATCATCAATCCCCGGGAGTGGTTCGGCGAGTACGGGTGGGTCTGGGATGCCGTCACCTGGGTGAGCGCCGGTGAGGCGTGGCCCACCGGCGACGAGGACCAGATGCGTGAGCTCGCCGCCGCCTGGCGTGAGCTCGCTGAGGTGGTACGGGTCGCGTTGGCCGACGCCGACCCGGCCGCGCTGCGGGTCATCGAAAGCTGGGGCGGCGACGCGGGCGCCGAGTTCGCCAACTTCTGGCAGCAGGTCGGGGTCGGCCCCAACACCGGGCTGCCGGTCCTGCAGAAGGCCGCCGCCGCCTTCGCGAACGGTTGTGACACCGCGGCCAGCGAGATCGAGTACGCGAAGCTGACGATTCTCATCGCGGTGGCCATCACGGTGATCGCGGTGTTCGTGGCGTTGCTGATGGCCTGGCTGGGCGGCGTCTCCGCCGGTGCCATCCCCGGCATCCTCGCCGCCGGCCGGCAGGCGGTCACCGTCGCGTTCCGCCGGCTGCTGGCCCAGCTCGGCCGGCAGCTGCTCACCCAGGCCGGGATGCGGGCCGCGCTGCAGGGTTCGGCCAGGATCGCCACCACGCACGTCACCCAAACCGGCGCCCAGCGGCTCGGCACCCAGTTGGGCATCGAGCTGGCTCAGGAGATCGGCGAAGAGCTGATCATCGACATCGGCGCCCAGGCGTTCCAGGTCGCCCAGGGCAACCGCGACGACTGGGACGGCCGGCGGACCCTCACCGCCGGGGTCGGCGGCGCGTTCGGCGGCATGCTCGGCTTCGGCGGCAACCGGCTGCTGCGTAACACGGTCGCGCCTCGGGTGCCGGTGTCGTTCCGGCCGCCGGCAATGAATTTCCGGGCCGCTGGCGTCGTTCGCTGGGGCGGCCGGTCGGTCGCCGCCGGCTTGCAGAACGCGGTCATCTCCCCGGCGGCCAGCGTCGCCGCGAACCTCGCCGTCAACCAGCAGTGGACCAGCCCCGGCTGGCAGGGGGCGCTCGGCGGTTTTACCAGCGGTGCCGGTCGGGGTGGTGCCACCATGGCGGCGTCCTCCGCCGGCAGCACGGCCGCCGGCTGGGCCAACCGGCTGGGTGGTGTCGCGCCGCCGGCCGGCGTGCCCGGCACCGTCGACCTGGCCGGCATTGCTCCGGTGACGAGCGTGGACGCCGCCGGGCTCGACCTCGGCGCGACCGGGTCCGACCCGGCCAGCGGTACGGGTACCGCCGTCCCGGCGCCGGTCACGGCTGACCCGACGCCGCAGACCGTACCGGATTCCGGGGCCGGCTCCATCTCGTTGGCCCCGACCACGCAGGACGCCCCGACGACCCAGGCGGCCCCGACGGTCGTCGACCAACCCGGCATCCAACCGACTGTTGGTGCCGAGCCTCCACCGGTGGTCACCTCGGGTCAGCCGGCGGCGGTCGGCGTGGGCGACACCGCCAGCCCGGCGAACGCGCGGTTGACCGACGCGCCGTTGACCAGCACAGCCTCGCCGGACGTCACGGCGCCGGACGTCACGGCGCCGGACGTCACGGCGCCGGACGGTGTAGGGCCGACGCGGGCGGACGACGGGCCGCCGGTACAGGTCGTCGTCGGTGCCCCGGCCGGGGTAGGTATCTCAGCGCAGGCGGCGGCTCCGGCCGTGATCGCAGCCGGGCCGCAGAGCTCCCCGCCCACACCGGGTTCGACGTCGACATCGGCTGCGACGTCTACACCGGCGACGACGGCCACGTCGGGGCCGGCTCAGTCCGGAGCCCAGACGACTGCCCAGGCCGCGGCGGCGGCGTCAACGGCCGGTGGCAACCCCACGGCTGCTCCACGGAGCTCGTCGACCGGCACCACCTCGGCGCCGGTCCGGCCACCGGCGCCGGTGGCCGGACCTACCGCCGGGCCCTCCGCCGGCTCGGTCAGCTTCGGGCCGGCCGTCGCCGCACCAGCCGTACCGGCTCAGCCCGGCCAGTCGGTCGGCACCCCGACCGGGACCACCACGACGGGGTCGGCGTCGGCCGCGACCAGCCCGACCACGACGACCAGCCCGACGCCGCCGGTACTGCCGCCGATCGGCCCACCGGCGTCCGCGCCGCCGGCCGCGACCACCGGCGGCCCGGACCAGCCGGTCGGCCCGGCGCCCCGGCAACCGTCCGCCGGCACCACCGTCGACCCGCAGACCCTGCAGCGGTCGGCCGGCCCTACCGGCACCGGTACGCACAGTTGGCAGCTGGACCCGGTCCGGTTCGACGGCGATCCGAACAGCACGGACGCCGACCAGGCGCTCATCGACGCGTCCCGGGCCCTGGTCGACGCCGTCACGGGTGCGGTGACCCGGCACCAGCAGCAGGCCACCCAGGGCGAACAGATCTCGATGGGTAAACGGCCGGGCGTGGTCGGCGCGTTGATGACCCGCAGCGGGCAGCTCACCACACACAGCAGCATGACCGCCGACCAGAGCACCGACCCGGCCACCCAGCCGACGCCGCACCCGCTGGTCGAGACAGTGCTCGCCGAGGTCGCTCAGCAGGTCAGCCGGGTCGGCAGCGGGCACGGGCGGTGCGCCGAGGTCGCCATGGTGTCCGATGTGGTCTACCAGCTGGATCGGCAGTGGCAGGATGCCGGCCGGATCGGCGACTTCGCCGCGTACGCCCGATCGGAGCTGGCCGGGGCGCGGATCGTCACCCACCAGTTCCGCCGCGCCCAGGACGTCGACGTGGTGTACGAACATGGCGACTACCGACCACCCTGCCGGTCGTGCGGGCCGATGCTGGAAAAACTCGGCGTCACCCCGGTGGTGGACACCGAACGGATGCCCGGCCCGACCGTACCGCCGGATTCCGGCGCGTTGGGTGACGGCCGGGCGCTGCCGGAGACCAGACCGACCGGCGACATGCAGGGTCTGGTGCCGCCGGACCCCGCCGACCAGCAGGCGTTGACCGACGAGGTGCCGGTCGGGCCGGACGGCCGTCCGGCCCGGCACCCCGACCCGCGCGACGGCCGCTGGCCGGAGCTGGTCAACGACGGCGGCCCGGCCAACCCCGGCCGCGGCACGAACTGCGCCGACGTCGGCCTGTCCGTCCTCGCCACCTGGTACGGCGACCCACAGGTCGCGGCGGCGACCGGCGCGTCGGTGACCGCCGAGCCGGCCGGCACCCGGCGTCAGGAACAGTGGCTGGGGGCGTCCTTCGCGCCTGCCGGCCGCGGGCCGGCCGGCTTGGAGGCGGTCGCCGACCAGCTGCGGCGCGCCGGCCCCGGATTCGCCGCGCTGATCATCACCAGCTGGACCGCTGCGGCCGGCGGCGGCGCGCACACCTGGAACGCCGTCAACCACGACGGGCAGATCATCTGGATCGACGCGCAGAGCCGGCAGGTCTCCGACGCTGCGCCGATCTACGGCAGCGAGGTCGACGGGGTCTGGTCGATCGTCCTCGACGCCGACGGCAATCCGATGCCGGCCGACGGCCCGCAGACGACTGCGGTGTCGACGACCGGGGCGACCGGTGAATCGGCGTACCTGGATGCGTTGACCGAATCCGACCGGGCCACGCTGCTCGCCGAGCTGGCCGCCGCCCAGGTCGATGCCGATGCGATCCTGGCCGAGCTGGGGACCATCGGCGACCGGCTCAACACCGATCTTGGCCTGGCCGGCACCGCCGCGCTCACCCCGCTGGGCAGTGAGTACCGGGTCAAAGGTGCAGAGTCGCTGGCCCGCAAGTTCAGCACCGACTTCGAGCCGAAGGGCTACACCCTCCCGGAGGCGCTCGCCGAGATCAACGACGTGGTGCGGTTCTCCGTACGGGCACCGGAGACCGACGCGTACGGGCCGGCGGTTGCGGGAGTGCTCGACGCGTTGACCGCCGGCGGCCACCAGGTGACCGACGTCAAGAGCTTCTGGCACCCCGGTAACCGGTTCTTCGGGCTGAACTGCACCCTCGTCACGCCCACCGGCCGGACATACGAGGTGCAGTTCCCCACCGTCACCAGCTGGGCGATCGGCAAGCAAACCCATGGTCCGTACGAAGTGATGCGTGACCCGGCGCGGACCCCGGCCGACCGGATGCACGCCTTCCTCGACATCCTCACCGTCAACAAGGCGCACGACATTGCCGGCCGGATGCCCGGTGGCATGCCGGTGCTGACCGAGCGGTACGGCCCACCGAAGGACACCAGCTTCGCCAAGTGGATCGGCAAGCAGGACCAGGCCGGCCTGCGACAGGACTACGTCGACTGGCTGGCCGCCGACCCGAGTCGCAGCTTCCGGCAGGAGTTGGCTGCGCGAGGATTGGACCCGTCCGACCTGCCCGGATTCGATCCCGATGCGATAGGAAGCACAGATGCCGACCCTGACCTTCCGCTACCACCTGCTGTATCGGACGGACGACCAGACCCGGCCGCCGGTCAACGTGATAGCGGTGGCGGCCGGCACCGGGCCGACCCAGGCGGTGATCTGGGACCGTCCGACGTCGAGGTGGGGCTTCCGGCCGGACGTGGCGGCGTCGATCCTGTACGCCGACCCGGAGCGCCACAGCGTACGGGCAGCGGACCGGGCGACGGCGGAGTCGGTGACGCACCACTTCACGACGGTGCCGTTGCCGAGCGAGCCGGAGCTGACCCGCATCTGCCAGGAGGCCAGCCGATAGCTGGCGGCCCTGCCGCGGATACGACGAGCTATCTCGATCGGCTGTCCGACGCCGAGCGGCAGGAGCTGGAGCATGGCGTGGCGGCTGCGGGGGAGAGCGCGCAGGCGATCCAGGCAACGCTGGACGACGTCCTTGTCGGGCTACGAATGATGGGTGACCTGACCGGTGTGCAGGAACTCAGGCTGCTCGGGACCGAGTATCGGGTCAAGGATCCGGAGTCGCTGGCCAGAAAGTTCGTGACAGAGCACCGCCCTGTTGGCGATGACATACCAGCCGCGCTCGCCGTGATCAACGACGTCGTCCGCTTCTCCGTGCAGAGCCCCGTTGGGCCCGCCTACGGTGCCGCGGTCGACCGTGTCCTCAGCGGCCTTGAGTCGGCTCATCATCAAGTGGTGACCGGCAAGGTCTTCTGGCATCTCGGCAACAGATTCTACGGCCTCAATGTCGCTCTTCGATCATCTGAGGGTCAGCTGTACGAGATTCAGTTTCCAACCGAGGCGAGCTGGCGAGTCGGAAAAGCGACTCACGGATTGGATGAGGTGCTGCGGGACAGGGACTCTCATTCGGCTGATCGCGTCAACGCTTTCCTCGACATTCTCGCGCTGAACAAGGCGGCCGGACTGGCCGACGGGCTACCCGGTGGCCTCGATGTTCTGGCAGACCGGTTCGGGCCGGCGAAGTTCCATGGACTTGCGGCGTGGCTAGGCAAGCTCGACTCAGGTACGGCTCCGGACAACACTGTTCGGCAGCGCTATGGCGAGTGGCTCACTACAACTCAACAGACTCTCGTCGACGTGCTTACGGCTCGGGGACTTGATTACACTGACGTGCCCGGGTTCGGGCTGGACCGGAGAGGTGATGTGGGTGGCGGACTTGGAGTTCCAGTACTTCCTGCTGTACCACCCGACACGTCCGTCGGACCACCCGGCGAACGTGATCGCCCTAGCGAACCATCCGGGCCCGACGATGGCGGTGACCTGGGACCGACCGACCGCCAAGTGGAGTTGCCAGCCGGACGTCGCGATAGCAGTGCTGTTCGTGAACCAGGAGCGCAACAACTTTCGAGGAGTGGACCGGGTGTCGGCGGAGTCGGTGACGCATCACTTCACGGCGATGCCGTTGCCGAGCGAGGCGGAGTTGACCCGGATCTGCCAGGAGGCCAGCCCGACCTGACGGCTTCTCTCGTCGCAAGCGACCCTTCGTCCGATTCAGTCGGGAATTTAGAGCCGATTCCCTACCTGGACAGCCTTTCGGCTGGCGACCGGGAGCTCCTGGCCACGGCTCTGCTTGCTGCTCGCCAAGACGCCGATATCGTACTCGCAGACCTTGTTGTGGCGGCTGCCGAGGCCGGCGCGGAGATTGGACTCGTCGGGCCGGAGAGGCTTACGCCAGTAGGTCTCGAGCATCGGGTAAAGCATGCTGAGTCATTGGCGCGGAAGTTCAAGGTGGAATTTGAGCCTATCGGGCTTGATCTACATGGGGCGCTCGGCAAGGTCGGTGATCTAGTTCGATTTTCGCTCCTGGCGCCAGAGCGACATTATGGCTCGGCGGTTAATGAGACGTTGGATGGCCTGGTTGGTCGGGGATATGAGGTTCAACAGGTCAAGTCCTATTGGAATCCGGGGAACAGGTTTTATGGGCTGAACACTGTTCTTGTATCTCCCAGTGGTCGCGTATTCGAGGTCCAGTTCCCGACGAAGCGAAGCTGGCTAGTTGGTAAGCAGACCCACGGTTGGTACGAGGTCGTCCGAGATCCTGTTCGGTCATCCGAGAGCAGGGTTGAAGCGTTTCTAAATATTCTAATAATGAACAAATCGACTGGGCTGTCGTCGCAACTTCCGGGCGGCCTGGAACTGATTTCTGAAACTTACGGAAGTTCGATCCAAAATGGATTTGCAAAATGGATAAGTGATTCTAGGTGGCGCAACGTTGCCAGTGATTTCGCGATATGGTTGAATGGGCAAGGAATCACGTTTTCGGAGTTTGCTGGCCGTCTCGGTCTCGATCAGGTGGACTTCGTGGGACTTGCCGATCAGATAGCGCAAGGGAGGGTCTCGGCTGACTATGACATTCATCTACTATCTGATGTACCCGCCAGGGGAGCTGGATGGGACTCCGGCGAACGTGCTCGCGCTGGCTCAAGAGCGCGGACCGGTGCAGGCCGTGATCTGGGATCGCCCGACGCAGAGGTGGAACTTCCGTCCGGACGTAGCAGCGGCGTTTCTCTACTCGACGCCGGACCTGGAGCAGACCAGGCTCGTCGATCGGGTGATGGCGGAGTCGGTGACGCATCACTTCACGGCGGTGTCGTTGCCGAGCGAGGCGGAGTTGACCCGGATCTGCCGGGAGGCCAGCCCGACCTGACCGGCACCCGGCCGGTGTCCGGTGCGGGCCGCGATACCGGGTCAACGACCCTGGCGTCGGCGAATGCCGCAGGTGAGTCGTCGACATCGCCGGAGCAGGGAGGGGTCGTCGATGACCGCGGACGAGGCCAGAGCACTGATCGGCAGACTGCCGGGCAGCAGGAACCCGATCGAGATGTATCCGTTCGAGTTCGGCTGGCTGGTCCGGGAGGAGTTGTCGACCCAGGAGCGGCGAGCCGGGATGCACATCGGTCAGGGGAGCTTCATCGTGGACCTGACGGGCGTGGTGACCGCCCAGCCGAGCCTGCCGGCGACGGTGGTGGTCGAGGAGTACGCGGCGGAGCGTCGGCAGGGCCGGATCTCGGGTCGGCAGGTGTGGCCGGAGCCGGGCCCGCCACCGGAGTAGCCGACCGGGCCGTACCCGTGGCGGGCGGCGATGCGCCGCTGGCCGGCTCGCGTCCGGTTGGTCCGTTGCATTTGGCGCCGTTGGAGGAGGTGGGTTTTCAGGCTGATCTTGAGGCGGTGTTGTGGTCGGGTGGTGGGTTTGTGGTGGGTGCGGATCCGTCGTCGCATCCGTTTGGTGGGTTGGTGAATGATGGTGGTCCGGGGCGGTCGGGTCGGGGCAACAATTGTATGGATTGTTCGTTGGCGGGGTTGTCGACGTTTCTTGGTCGGCCGATGGTGTCGTTGCCGCGCTGGCCGGACATCCTGCCGGACGGCGCCGTCGACCGGCAGACCGGCGAGGCGGCCGGTGTCGACCGGGCCGAGGAGTGGTTGGGCGGGGAGTGGGTCGGTCCGTCGGCGGACCTGCCAGGTGGGCCGCAGGAGCGGGCGGTGGCGGTCGCCCGGCAGTACGCGCAGTTGCAGGATCGGGTGGCGGCGGCCGGGCCGGGTAGTGCCGCCCTGGTTGTTGCCGACTGGCTCAGTGTGGACGAGCGTACCGGGCAGGTGCAGGTCGACGCCGACGGCAACGCCCTGGCCGACGGCTCGCACGCGTTCCTGATCGTCTACCCGTACGGGGCCGACGGGCCGGTGTGGTGGGATCCGCAGGACGGCCAGACGTGGCCGGTGCCGCCGACGCACATCGTCGCCGCCACCCATGCGTTGTGGTCGATGGATGCGCCGGCAGCGGGTGGAGGGACCAACAGTGACTCGGGACGAAGCGCAGGAGCTGATCCAGCGGCTGGTCGGGACACCGAATCGGATGGCGCTGCACGAGTTCGAGTTCGGCTGGCTGGCGCAGGAGATCCTGAGTCCGCAGGAACGCGGCACCGGGATGCGGGTCGGCCTGGGGAGCTACATCATCGACCGGGACGGGACGGTGACGGTGCACGGCAGTCTGCCGGTACCGGTGACGATCGGCCGGTACGCGGCGGAGCGTCGGGAGGGGCGGATCTCGGGTCGGCAGGTGTGGCCGGAGACGGACTCGCCGGAAACCGAGTAGCTGACGGAGGCGCCGGAGTAACTGACGGAAGCTCCGGTGTAGTCGCCGGCGCCGATGGGCTGTCGGGGCCGCGCCCGGTTGGTCCGTTGCATTTGGCGCCGTTGGAGGAGGTGGGTTTTCAGGCTGATCTTGAGGCGGTGTTGTGGTCGGGTGGTGGGTTTGTGGTGGGTGCGGATCCGTCGTCGCATCCGTTTGGTGGGTTGGTGAATGATGGTGGTCCGGGGCGGTCGGGTCGGGGCAACAATTGTATGGATTGTTCGTTGGCGGGGTTGTCGACGTTTCTTGGTCGGCCGATGGTGTCGTTGCCGCGCTGGCCGGACCGGGCGGGCGACGGGACGATCGACCGGGTCACGGGTGAGGCCGACGGGATCAGCCGGGCCGAGGAGTGGTTGGGCGGGGAGTGGGTCGGTCCGCCGGCGGACCTGCCGGGGACACCGGTGGACCGGGTGGCGGCGGTCGCCGAGCAGTACGCGCAGTTACAGCAGCGGGTGGCGGCGGCCGGCCCAGGTAGTGCAGCCCTGGTCGTCGCCGACTGGCTGAGCTTCGACCAGGACACCGGACGGCTGCACCTGGACGCCGACGGAAACGCGCAGGCGGCCGGCTCGCACGCGTTCCTGATCGTCTACCCGTACGGGGCCGACGGGCCGGTGTGGTGGGATCCGCAGTACGGCGGAACCGCGACGCAGCCGCCCGCCGAGTACCTGGCGGCGACGCACACGTTGTGGTCGATGGATGCGCCGACGGCACGGGGAGGGACCAACAGTGACTCGGGACGAAGCGCAGGAGCTGATCCAGCGGCTGGTCGGGACGCCGAACCGGATAGCGCTGCACGAGTTCGAGTTCGGCTGGGTGGCGAGGGAAATCCTTTCGCAGACGGAACGAACTCAGGGGCTGGGTCTGGGCCAGGGGAACTGGGTGATAGACCACGACGGGACGGTGACGGCCCACCGGAGCATGCCGCCATCGATCATCATGCAGGAGTACGCGGCGGCCCGCCGGGCGGGCCGGACGACCGGCCGCCAGGTGTGGCCACTGACGGACCAGCCGGAGCCGAACCACTAGCCACCGCCGGGCCGGACGGGTCGCTCAGCGCCGCGCCGGACGGACTGGTCAGCGCCGCCGCCGGGACGACCTTCGGCGGTGCGCTGCACGCCGCCGACCCGGTCGCGGTCGCTGCGGCGGTACGCGACGCGCTCGACACTGGACTGCTGCCGGCCGGTGCGGTCGCCGACCCGGACGCCGGCACGGTCACCCTCGACACCCCGGCCGGGCCGGTGACCGTCACCCTCGCCGTGACCTCGCTGCCGCCCGGTACGACGATGGCACCCGTCGCCACCATCGCGACGCACGCCGACGGGGCGACCGTACGGGTGTCCGATCGGGCCTCCGCCGACCATGTCCGGCGGGCAGTCGCCGCCGCACTGGCCGAAGTGGATGCCATCGCCCAGGATCGGGCCGACGGGCTGCGTACCGATGCGACGACCGCGCTCGCCGAAGGCGCCCGGCCCGAAGGTGACGGACAGCGGCAGCTGACCGCCCGGGACATCGGCCGGCTGGCGGAGCTGCGTACCGTCGCCGACCAGTTGACGCAGGCCGGCACCGGCCGGCACGCCGACCCGGCCCAGGTCGCCCAGTTGCATGCCGAAGCGGTCGGCCTGCTGATCAGCAGCGGGCTGCTGGAACCGTACCCGGGGCACCGGGTGCACAGCCTGGTGCCGAACGTACCGGTGGTCGGGCTGGCCGCCACGGATGCCCGGTTCGCTGCCGTCCGTACCCAGTTGGGGCCGGCCTTCGCGGACCTCGCCGGGCTGCTCACGGTCGCCCGCGACCGACCCGGCCTGGCCGACGAGATCCGGGTGGTACAGGCCGACGTACGGGCGGCGGCCCGCCAGTGGGCCGCGCAGGCGACCGCCGCCCGCGACCGGGCTGACCTGGCGTTGACCGACCGGGTGGACGCGGCACTCGACGCCGACCCGCGGCACGTCTTCGACCGGCTGGTCATCGGCGGCGGCTGGGCGGCCACGGCCGACTTCGCCACCCTCGACGCGCCGCCGGACACCGGGGACGGCCTGCCGCCGGTGCTGGCGGTGTCGCAGGGCCACGACCCGTGGGCCGACCGGCAGCAGCTGCTGATGGGGCAGGTCCCCACCGAGTTGGAGATCCCCGGGCTGCCGTTCCAGCCGGCGGACTTCGCCGACGAAGGCACCCAGTTCGCCCTCGCCAGCGACTTCGCGGCGGCGGTCGGCGCGGCCCGCGCGTACACCGGGATGCCCAGCTACCAGGGCACCGCGACCGCGATCACCCCCCGCCCGACCGACGCCGCCGGTTGGCCGGCCCACGCCACCTACCGGGTGACGATCGGCGAGCGCAGTTTCTACGCGGCCACCGTGGACATCGCCGCCGGTCCGGGCCCGGCGCGGGTGCCGGCCGCGCCGGCGTCGACCACCGGCCGGTACGTCGACCCGGCGACCGGCTACCAGGTCGACCTCTCCGGTCCGGTGCCGGTGTTCCGGGACCCGACCGGCCTGTCCGTCGACCCGGCGACGCTGCCCGCCCCGGTCCGTACGGTCCTCGGCGGCACCGACACCGACATCCTGACCGGCACGGGTACCAGCCAGGACGACCCGCCGCTGCTGGCTGACACCGCCGGCCGGCTCACCGATCCGCTGGTGGTCGATCCGGACAGCGGGTACGCGGTCGACCGGACGTCCGGCACGCCGTACGCGCCGGACGGCTCCCCGGTCCACTCGGCGGCGCTGCCGGCCGGCGTCGCGCAGCGGCTCGGCTTCGACGCCGACGGCCGGTTCACCGACCCTCGGCCAGCCCGTCCCCGGGTCGACTTCGGTGGGCAGAACCTGGCCGACGCGTACCAGCCGGGTGACCGGGTGCTGGTGTTCGGCGCGGGCGCCTCCGGGGCCTGGGACATCGAGCAGGCCGCCGCGTCACCGGCGGCCACGATCGACTGGTCGGCCCGCGCGGTCGGGCTGCCGCCGGCCGACCGCACCGGGGACCCGGCCCGGGATGCCGAGTTGCGGTATCAGCGCAGCTTCTCCGGCGGCTACAACCGCCGCAACACGTTGCCCGACGTCGGCGCGTACGACGTGGCCGCCACCGATAGCCGGATCGGTCAGACCCTGCGCGAGATCGTCTCCGCTCGGCACACGCTGGACGGTACGTTCCTGGTCGAGTTCACCGATGGCACCCGCCAGGAGTACGACCGGGTGGTCCTCTCCACCGGCCAGGCCCCCGAATACCCGGGCGGGGTCGCCGCCCTGGCCAGCACACTGGAGTTGCGCCCGCTGCACGGGCCGGCAACCGCCCGTGGCGGCAGCCACGACCTTCTCGGCCTGTCCGACGCCTCCGGCCAGCTGCGGATCCTCGGTGCCGCTGCGGTGGCCCGCCCGCTCATTCTGTCGCTCGGCGAGTTCCGGCAATCGGTGGAGTCCGAGCTGGGCAAACTGGCCGCAGCGCTGCCCGACGACTCACGCAACATCCCGCCGAGTATCCGCTTCCACGCCCAGCGGATCGCCGAGGCCAACCGAAGCTCGCCACCACCCCGGTCACACCTGCCCGAAGTCGACGTACCCACCCCGCCAGGCGATGTCGGGGTCGAGCCAGGGCAGCGGTCCGTGCTCGGCGGTGATCCGCTCGGCGATCTCCGGAACGTAGACGTCGATCGGGTCCTGCCCACCGACGGCGTCGAAGCCGGCACCGTAGGGAACGAGCTTGGCGCGGTTGCGCGCGAAGTAGACGAACCGCAGGTGGGGCAGGACCCGGGGGGCGAGTTCGGCAAACAGTTCGGCACCCACCGGGGTGATGCCGCAGTTGACCAGGCCCAACCAGCGGAGTTGGCGCAGGTACGGGGAGGCCAGCAGGGTGCGCAGTCCGTCGTCGCCGATCGGGTTGTTGTTCAGTCCGAGGCTGGTGAGTCGGGCCAGCAGCGGGCTCGCGGCGATCGGGCCGATCAGGTCCGGACCGACATCGGTGAGCCAGACGTGGCGGACCGGAACCCGGCGGTAGATCTCCGCGCCGCGGTCGAGGAAGTCGGCCCCCGGCAGCTTGACGAACTCGGCAAATCCGCGCCGGACGAGCCAGTTGGTGACCAGGCCGGCGACGGGCGCGCCGAGTCGGGGAGTCAGCCGGTGGCTGAGTACGGCGGCCCGATCGGACAACTCGTCGCTGACCGGGTTGCCGGCGACGACGGCCAGGTCGCAGGCGATCTCGGCGCGGATCAGCTCGGCGTGGTCGGGGTCGGTGGGTTCGATGGCGTCGGCGTAGCGCAGCCGCAGGTCCATGTCGTCGGGGTCGGCGAGAATGGCGGCGTACAGGGTGTCGCTGACGGCGGGCCGGGCGTCGCTGGCGTCGGACATGACCGCAGCGTATCGACGCCACCCACGACTACAAGTGGAGTGCCGGGCGATGACAAAGGACGACGCGCAGCAACTGATCGAACGGCTGGTCGGGACGGCGAATCCGATCGAGCTGCATCCGTTCGAGTTCGGCTGGCTGGCGAAGGAGACACCGTCGACCGAACAGCGGGCGACGGGGGCGCACGTCGGGATGGGCTGATACATCATCGACCAGTCGGGGACGGTGACGGTGCACAGCAGCCTGCCGATACCGGTGGTCATGAAGCAGTACGCGGCGGCGAGGCGGCAGGGCCGGATCAGCGGGCACCAGATCTGGCCGCGAGTCGGGACGGTGGACCAGCCGATCCCCGGCTGACCCGGATCCGGGCGCTGGCGGCCCGCTACACCGCCGCCGACCCGCCGACCCGGCTGGCGCTGCGTGCCGAGATCGGCGTACTCGTCGACCAGCTCGGCCTGACCGGCGGCACCCCGCAGGCGTACGCGCGGTGGGCGCAGCTGCCGCCGGACCTGGCGAACCTGCTGCTGCGGCTCACCTCACCGGTGATCGCTCCGGAGACCGTCCTGGCGGTGCTCGGCGCGGACCCGGCGACGCTGACCGAGCCGCAACGTGCCCAGCAGCGCGACTACCGGGCCCGGCTGGTGCACAACGGGTACGTTCCGTTCGCGCCGCAGCTCACCGAGCAGCTGCACCGGCTCGCCGTCGATGCCGAGCACGGTCAGCAGAGCCTGCCGATGTTGCCGGCCTCCGCCGGTCAGGTGATCGGGCTGCGCGCCGATCAGCTCGTCCAGCTGCGGGCCGTCGATCCGGCGCTGGCCGCGCGGATCGCCCGCGACGGGGTGTACGTCGACCTGACCGGCCAGGTCGACATCAGCCCGTACGTGTTGGCGAACGCGCCGCAGATCGACGTGGGCGGCGTACACCCGGGTTTCGACCTGGCGACCGACGCCGGCCGGCGGGCGCTGTTGGCCGAGGACGTCCGCCGGGCGTATGCGACGATCACCGCGACGTACGGGTCGAGCCCGGCGATCACCCAGCTGCTCGGCAGCCACAGCTTCCACTACCTGGCGCAGACCCGCACCATGGTGCTGGTCTCGGACGCTCTGACCCGGGCAATCCTCAACCTGGCGCCGAGCGCGCCGGTCGAGCAAGCGCCGGAAGCAGCACCGCTCGCCGTCGGCCCGACCGAGATCCACGTGTACGCCGACCGCCCCACCCTGCCGTCCGAGTCGACGCGCAGGTATTCGGTCGGGTACGGGCGACCAGTCGACCCCTACTCGGGTGCTTCAGTGCCACTCTGGCGTGGGATGCCCCGGCGGGAGCAGGTGCAGCAGGGCATTCTTGGTGACTGCGGCATGCTCGCCTCGATCGGCGCGGTCGCCGGGCACAGCCCGCAGACGATCGGTAATTTGTTCCGTCCCAACCCGGACGGGACGGTCGACGTCCTGCTGCACGAAAGCAGCCTCCCTGGCGACCGCACCACCCCGACCGGCCGACGGCTGCGGATCACCGTCACCCCGGATGTGCCGGTCCTCGCCGATCCGCCGCCGAGGGCCGCATACGCCTCGCAACCAGAGGTCGGGGCGGCGTGGGCGAGCATCCTGGAGAAGGCGCTGGCGGCGGTCGACCGGACCTGGACCGAGTCCCGGCAGGTCGCCTGGCAGCAGCAGTGGCGGGGCTGGCAGGGCTGGTCAGACCCGAACCAGGCCGCGCCGCGCGGCTACGCCCGGATGGATCCCGGCAGCACTCCCGATCTGTGGGCGGAGGTGCTGACCCAACTGACCGGCCTGCCGGCCCGGATGGGACGGTTCGACGTATCGCCGGGCAACGAACCCACAGTCGAGGCGATGCTCAGCCGGCTGCTGTCCGACGGCAATCCGGTCATCGTCAGCACCAAGGGGATCGACGAGTACGGGCTGGGTCCGGACGATGAACTTCCGTTCGACTTGCGAGACGGGCATGCGTACGAGTTGGTGGGTGTGAGCAACGGGCATGTCCAGCTCCGTAATCCGTGGAACAAGTGGCATCCCCAGCCCATGCCGACCCGGGCCTTCTTGGACTGGATGAGTAGGGACTTCGCGCATCTCGACCGGGTCGCACCGACTCAGCCCGGACCGCTGTCTCTCGGGCCACCGAGCAGCATCGAGCACAAGCCGGCCGTCGGGTTGACCGAACCCGTGCCTGTGGCAGCGTCGGCTGGCGGGGTAGCTGCCTCGGTGACGTCAGGGTTCGGCCGGACCGCTGTCGACCGAGACGAGCCGATGATCGTCTACTACGCGATCCGGACGTCGAGCGGGCGATCCGGGGGGATCGTCGTGGTCGTGACCGAAGCAGCCGACCAGCGGATCCTTGTTTACGGTCCGGGTGGCGACGTCTCCGCAGCGTCAGATCTCGGCGTAGTCGCCGGGACAGGCGACCAGTTGCGGCCTGTGGCCCGGACCGAAGCAGAGCGGATCGCCTCCGCCGAGTTGGGCTTCGTTCTGCCGGACGAAGCATCGCTGAGTGATTCAATAGTCGGCTGACGGACCCGGACAGGAGGAAGCATGGCTGCTTACCGGTCGTCGCTCGATTTGGTAACCATCCCGAACAATGCTGTCGCACCGGTAGGACCGGCAGATGTCGGGGTCCGTCGGCTGGAGCGGCGCGGAACGGTCTGGGTGAGGCTGGACGTGATGGAGCGCGGCCCCTACAGCGCAGAGCATAGCCACCGGTGCGAGTTGGGTGACACCTTCCCCGTTGGCGATGAGACCTGGTACTTCGCTGGGGCGCATTTCGAGAATGCTGGCCGGTGGCGGGTCACGGTGCGGCGGCTGGCGCCGGGTGAGGCACCGCCGGTGGTGGACGAGTCGACGGCGGTGACAGGGTGGCGGCCGGCGAAGCGGCAGCCGTTCGGCCTGCTCGATGAGGGTCAGTTGCAGGCGCTGGAGCAGGGGTTGGGGCGCCCGCTGCCCTGGGCTTACCGGGACTGGCTGTCGCAGACGAACGGTATGCAGCCGGTGGAGCCGCAGTGGGTGCCGGGTGCGCCGTTCACGCTGTTTCCGGGGCGGCCGCTGTTGGGGGTCCATCCGGAGTATCCGGCGTACGACCTGCTGGCCGCGGAGCGGGAGTGGCGGGTCGGGAAGTTGTCGACGGACTTCGTTGTCATCGCGGTCCCGATGGAGGGTCTGCTGCTGCTTCGGCTGAAGGAACCCCGCCCGGGCAGCGTCGGCTTCCTGCCGAAGGACCTGCTGGCCGGCCCGGGTACGGCAGATGCGATCGCCTGGCGGGAGCGACAGGTGATCACTACCAGCATGGGCTGGTCGTTCGGCGATTTTCTCGGCCGGCTCACCCCGCTCGATGCGCCAGGCGTAGCGTGAAGATCACTTGACGAAAATTCGGGCTGGCGTCGGCGTGTCGTCCGAATTTTCGTCAAGTGATCTTGAGGACTCCCGTCCTAGGTGGCGGTGATTGGTCGGTTTTGGGTGACTACCAGCTTTTATCCGGCATTCACTAGTTTGGTGCTGATCGATTCCCTATCCCTGGCTGGCGATTGAGATCTGTGCATTGACTGCGTGTGGCGAGATCCGTACGATCAGCCGAATACGCCACCACTTTTCCTAGCAAGGGGATGAAGTGAAGAATTCCACTAGCGTCAGGAAAGACACGGTTGTCGCGCCCACGCTGCTCACTCCGAGCCGGGTCGAGAAGATGCTCGCGCGTCGCCAGGCGGTCCAGGTGGTCAAGTTCCGCACGACCTGCACGGACTGCCTGCCCAACTACTAGCGCACCGCCGTCGGGCGCTCGGCGTCGCCGCGCGGTGCGAACGCCGGCGTCGCCGAGCCCGCGAGGAGCACCGTGCCGTGACCTTCCAATTGTCGGCGGACGATGTCCTTAGTGCGTTGAGCGTCTGTTGCGGTGAGCCGCTCGAGGATCCGGCCGAGGCGGTCGCGGCACTACGCCAAGGACAGCCGTCCCTGACCGCCACCCTGTACTCCGCGTGGGCTGCGGACGGCGTCACCCTCGACCCGGGGATTGCCCACGATCTCGAGTTGGCCACCTCGCGGGTCACGTTCTACCGCACCGTGGCGGCCGAGCTCGCCGCACGCGTCAGCGACCTGACTCCGATCAAAGGGCTGGAGGTAGCCGACCGCTACCCGGCCGGTCTTGGTCGCACCATGAACGATCTCGACTACGTCGCCGGCACCGAGGCCGCTCTGTGGCGAGCGGCAGCTCTGCTCATCGACGATGGGTGGGACCTGCACACCGGCACGTTCGCATGTTTCGGCGGTCGTCTCCACATGATGGTGAGTTTGCGACGCCCGCACGAATCCCGCTTCGTCCTGCCGTACGGCGTGGAGATCGCCACCTGGTGGTCGCTGGGTGACCTGGCCGGAGTACGACCGCTGACTGCCATGCCGCAACCGTGGCGGGCACCGGCGGTGAAGAACACCCTGATGCTCCTGTACGAGCGCTTCGAGCAACGCTTCCGGGCCCGGGACCTGATCGACGCCAGCCTGCTGGTGGCCTCGGCCTCCGAGGACGAACTGGCGACGCTCACCCGGGCACTGACCGCACTCGGGTTGTGGCCGGAGTACGCCGAACTTGCCGCGCTCGTCGCGCGGACGAGCCTGCCACCACTGCCACCGCCGCCCCGGCGCAACCAACTGGACACCCGCGCCCGCCGGGCGATCAGCAGTGCTGCCGTGCTGCGCCGTCCCCTCACCGGCATGGCTCGCCACCTGCAGCGTCGAAACATCAAAGGTGCCTCCGCCCGCATCGAACAGCGGTCCTGGGCGGCGGCCGCCGAGCGGCTCTCCGCCGGTGCGTCCGTCCGGGCCGGGGTGCTGGCCTTCGGCCTGCCACTGGACGGCGCCCCGCGAAGTGCTGCCCCCACCGCCACACTGCACGAGCGTGGTCGGCTGGCCTGGGTGGACAGCCCGGTCGGCAGGTTCCTGTTGACGATCGGCGACGAGGTCGACGAAGACACCGTGGCGGAACTGTCCGGCCCGGTGCCCAGTCCGGCGACCACCGGAGCGAATCCGTGACCGCCGCCGCCGAGATCGTCGGGCGGGCGTTGGACGACGACATCCGGGTGCTGACCCGTCACCGGCCGGGTGCCGAGATCACCACCGTGTCGGTGTGGATCCTCGCCGGATCCCGCGACGAAACCTCACCTGGCATCGCCCACCTGTTCGAACACCTGGTCATGCAGGCGGTGCCGCCCGGCCGGAAGATGCGGGTCATCGATGAGATCGAGTCGTACGGTGGCGAGGGCAACGCGACCACCGCCCGCGACTACGTCGTCCTGTACGCGCGGGTACCGACAGTGGACGCGCTGGCCGTACTGGACCTGCTCACCGAGGCCGCGACGGCCAACGAGTTCGACCCGGTCCTCGTCGAGGCCGAACGTCGGGTGGTCATCGAGGAGCTGCGCCTGGCTGAAGCCGACCCCACGGACATCGTCCACGACGTGTTCTTCGCCGCCATGTACGGCGACCACCCGATGGGCCGGCCGGTCGGCGGCAGCCCCGCCGACGCGCTCCGGCTCACCGCCGCCGAGGTCACCGCCTGGTCCCGCCGCCACGTGCGGGCCGGACGAGTCGCCGTCGTGGTCACCGGCGGTGTCACCCCCGCCGCCGTGACCACTGCGACGGCGCGAAGCGCCCTCGCCGGCCTGTCCGTAACGCACCAGAGCGCCCGCGCCGACCGGCCCGCGGCCGAGCCGTCCCGGCTCCCCATCCCGTTGCCGGCATTGGCTTCCGGCGAACAGTCCCGGCGGCTGGATCATCCGCTGCTCGGCGACACCGCGGCGGTGGTGCTCGGCGGACCCGCCTTCGCCCTGGCCAATCCGCGGCTCGCCGCTGCCGAGGTGGTGATGGAACTGTTCGCCGGGGGCAACACATCGGTCCTCGTCGAGCAGTTGCGTACCAATCTGGGGCTGTCCTACGACATCTGGGGCGACCTCAGCGGCTACGCCGATACCGGCGTCTGGCGGATCGCGGTCACCACCGCCGTCGAGCACCGCGACGAGGTGGCCCGGCTTGCCGTCGACCTCGTACGGTCGGCGGTGGCGGACGGCTGGAGCGACGCCCGCGTGGCGGTGGCCCGCCGACGCGCTGCCGGGCTGGTCCGGCTCGATGCCGAGGCCTCCGTCGATGAAACTCTCCTGCTGGGCCGGCACGCTCTGCTGGGCGGCAGTGCCGGCTGGTCGGTGGCCGAGTACGCCGACCGGATTGCAGCTGCCACCCCACAGCAGGTCCACAACGCCGCCGTGTCCATGGCGGACCAACTGGTGGTGGCCACCGCCGGCGGGTGACAGCCCGCAGCGGCCCACCCAGCAGACCGCCTACCGATGGAAGGGAGGGAAAGGGTGAACCGAAACATGAAGTTCGGCCGCAGGCCGCGGGTGAAGAAGAAGACGACAACGACCCGCAAGTGACCATCCCTTGCCGGCCGCACAACCGCTCGCTGATCCGCCGACCGACGGACTATCCGGCGCTCGACCCGGGAAGGAGGCCAGGATGAACCGCCAAGCTGTCCACACACGGCGCCCGGTCGTAAAAAAGAAGAAGCGGTGACCTGAAACAGACGACGGGTGCGGCCGCCGGCAGGTCCGGGGCCGCACCCGGCCCCATTCCGTGGCGAAGGAGCCTCCGCGTGAGTGAAGCAGTCGACTGGGAGCGTACGGTCTTCATGCTGCTCGCCCCCGATGCCCTCGCCCGCCACCTCGGCGGGCAGATCGTGGACCGGGTGGTCGACCAGGGATTCCAGCCAATGGCGTGGCGGGTGCTGTGGCACCGGCCGACCAACCTGGACGCGTTCCACGAACGCAACATCACCCAGGTGTGGAAGGCGTACCTCTACCGTCTCGTCGACCAGCTCTTCGACTTCGGCCCGACGGTGGCGCTTATGGTCCGCGACGTCCGGCCCGACCCGCGACATCCCAGCCACGCACGGCTGCGCCTGGCCAAAGGGGCGAGCGATCCCGCTGACGCGAGCCCTGGCACGATCCGTGCCGACCTCGGCTCCATCAACGTCATGCTGGCTCTGATGCACAGCTCCGACACCCCTGCCGACTCCCAGCGGGAGAGCGAGGTCTTCACCGACGGCGGGTTCGAGGGCGGATCCGGCACCGGGTTCGGCGGAGCTGGCGACGGGCCTGGGGGGTACGACGGCAGCGACCCGGCCGACCTGCGTACCCTGCTCGATCTGCTCAGCCGGAGCGCTCCCGCCGAGCGCCGGGGATACCCGCAGGTCCTGGCCGGTCTGCGCGCCCGGGTCCTCGCCCTGGCCTGGCCAGAGCTGTCCGACTCCGCCCGCCGCAGCGCGGCCGATCTGCTGGCTGATGACCTCAGCGGTCTCGCCGCCGCCGGGGCCGGCGAGAAGGCCGCCGGGCTGCTGGCCGGCGGGCATCCACTCGCGCCGATCCTGGCCGCCGAGTTCACCCCCGACCGGCCAGGGCCCGACCCGGTCCGGGTGCAGGACCTTCTCGCGGTCCACGGCGCCCGGCTCGACCCGTGGGAACGCCTGGTGCTCGCCACCTCACGCCGTTTTGCGCCGCGCCGGTGACCTGCCGTCGCCGGGATCAGGACGTTCGCTGTCCAGGGATGAGGGCGGTCGTCGATGCGGCGGTCCGCGCCGTGGCCATCAGCTCAGGATCGGTCGAGTGCAGCCAGGCCGTCAGCGGCGTACCGACGCATCCCCGGTCCTGTTTGGCCCGCGCCGAGCCTTGTCCGTAGCCGATCCGGCGGGCACCCTGCGCCGAGGCGAGCGGGACCGCTCCGTAGAACGCCGTGCCGAAGTAGGCGAACCGCGACCGGCGATCGGTGTAGTCGTAGCCGAGGGCCAGACACTGCCACCCGTCACCGAACGGTGCGAACAGCGCGAACCCGACGACGGTGTCCCCGGCGTCGGCGAGGACCACCTGTGCGCGGCCGCCGGCGACACCGTGCAGCAGCGACTCCAGCCGGCCGCGCTCGGCCCCCTCGTCGCAGCCGCCCCGGTACTTGCTGACCAACTGGCCGCGCAGCCGGGCCAGCGCCGGTACCACCGGGGTGATCGCATCGCCGGGCAGATGACGCAGCCGTACGCCGTTGGCGGTGAGCCGGGCCAGCTCGCGCCCTGCTTCCGCCGCCCGTTTACGGGGCAGCGACGCCAGGTAGGCGTCGAACCCGCCGCTGGGTACCGGAAGCTCCCAGGTCAGTGACAGTGGCATCGCCACGAACCCGGCTGCGGACAGGGCACCGGTCAACGCCGTCGCCTCTGGTCTGGTGTAGAGGAACGCCACCGTCGCGATGCCCGCGTTCGCGGCCCAGTCCAGGATGCCGTCGACGGCGACCGCGAGCGCGGCCGGGCTGGTCGCCGCCGGCCCGACGGGGAGGCATTCGTAGCCGGGCAGCATCACCAGCAGGTTCGGTGTCCAGCGGGACGGCTCGGGCACGGCCCGCCCGGACATCTCGGCCCGCCTCGACAACTCGGCCCGCGCGGCCCGCGACGCTTCGGTCAGCGGCAGCGCGGGAGCCTCACTGACCAGTACGTGGTGCAGGTCGAACACTTCACCGGGGCGGGGAACGGGCTGCACGGTGGCGTGCAGGGCCAGGCACGCCGCGCCGCCCTGTTCGACGACGAAGGTGAGTGTACGCCCGCCGAGTCGGCCCGCCATCGCACGCAGCCAGCCCGGTGTGGTCAGCATCGGCCCGCCGGCGGTCAACCGCTCCCACTGCGGGGCGATGCCCGGATGGACGCGTAGCCGGTAGTTCACAGCCGCATCACGTAGGCGTCGAGCCGGCGGGCGGTCAGCCCGTGCCGACGTTTGAAGATGTCGTTGCTGCGCCCGCCCTCCAGGATCGGCCGGCCCAGCCGCAACGCCAGCCGGACCGACTCGGTGAACAACGCCGCGTACGGGCTGGCGTTGCCGTCGACACGGTATTCGACACCGCAGGTCCAGGTGTGGAAGCGGTGCTGGTCGGTCAGGCACACCCCGGCCGCGACGAGCGTGCCCCGCTGACGGATTCGTAGCACGTGCGCGGCCGGGCCGAGGGCGGTGACGAACCGGGTGAACGTCTCGGTTGGGTAGAAACCGGCGTTGCCGAACCGGGCGGCGGTCCGGTCGCACAGCTCGGCGATCTCGACCAGGTCCGCGCCGTCCGGTGTGGTCACGTCGCAGACGAAACCGGCGTCGATCGCCCGACGCTCGTTGCGGCGCAGGTTGGCCCGGGGCCGGGGAGCCAGCCGGGCAAGATAGTCCTCGTACGAGGTGAGGCCGGTCAGGTCGGTGGAGTAACGGTCCACCAGGTGCCGCCCGGTCAGCCCGGCGGCGGTGAGCGCGGCCGCCGTCGGGCCTGACGAGTCCACATTGACCAACCCGTACCAGCGGGCCCTCCAGTCATCGGCGAGCCGGCGCAGGGTGTCCAGCAGTTCGGTGACCACGTCGGTGCGGGTGACCGCGCCGAGCAGTTGGGTGTCGTAGCAGTGCCAGACGTGGCTGAGCAACGCGCTGTCCCGTTCGATGCCGGGATGCAGGCGGCGGAGCCCGCCGATCGGGTCGGCGAGCCGGTGCAGCGCGATCGGTAGGACGGCCACCGGCCGTCCGGCCGGTTCCCGGGCCACCAGGTATCCGAGCCGCTCCAGCGGCGCGAGCGGCGCATCGTGGTACGCCGACAGGTAGCCGTCCTGATAGAAGACCGGTGTGTCACCGCTGCCGGCGACCGCATCCCACCCGGCCCGCGACGCCGCCCGTGGGTCGTCGTAGTGCTCGACGACGATGGAGCGGATCATCATCGCACTGTACCGGACACCGGCGGGCATCTATGGTTGCACAATGGCGTCAGTCTATTACCACACGAAGGTCGGCACGACCGAGGAATTGGCTGCGGCGGCGGGGCAGCCTCTGGTCGACGTGTTACGCCGCAACGGCATCCCGGTCAACTCCGTGTTGAGCTGGCGCGATGGGCAGGTGGTGTCGGAGGACACCACGGTTGTCGGCGTCGACGACATCATCGAAGTCCGGCAGGTCCGGCATTACGATCTGAATGTGATGCGCCGCCCGAAACGGCAGGTCTACGGGGTACCCAACTCGGTTTACACCAAGAGCATCGTTTTCGACGACAAGGGCGCCATCGAGGTCCGGGGCGAGCAGTTCGACGCTCCCGCCTTCATCCAGTATGTCGAGGAGGCGTTCGTCGACAGTGTCCTGTCCCGGGAGGTGATGCGCGACGGCGACCACGTGATCGTCGGGCTGTCCGGCGGGCGGGACAGCGTCGCCTACCTGACCCTGCTGGAGCGGACCAGGGACCGGCTGCCCCCACTGAACATGACGGCCGTGACCATCACCGGCCTGCCCGACTGGGAGGAGCCGGCGACGTTCGCCGCCGCCCGAGCCTCCGGCGAACGGCTGGGGATCGAGCAGGTCATCGTGACCGCGGCGGACGTCGAGCGGGTGTTCCGGCTACGCGGCACGTTCGTCGACTCGATGAACGAGATCGTCAGCGACGAGGGCAGCCACCTGACGATGGTCATCGGCCACCAGGTGCTGCGGCGGATGCTGGAGGAGGAGGCACACGCGCGCGGCGCCGGGGTGGTGGCGTTCGGCTTCAACGCCGACGACCTGCTGGCCAGCATGGTGACCTGGATGACCAGCGGATTCCGGATGGGTGGCATCCCGACCCGGCAGATCGGCGGCCTGCGGTACATCTTCCCGCTGTACCGGATCACCAAGAAGGAACTGACGCTGTACCTGGAGCTGGTCGCGCCGGAACTGAACCGACAGGGCACCCCGGGGCGGTTCACCACCGGGCCCGACGAGCGGTCCCTGGCGTACGGAATGACCGACCATCTGCTCGACCTGTGGCCGGGCATCGACTACTACATGTTCTCCGCGTTCGAGAACATGCAGCGCTACATGTTCCCCTTCATGGAGGCGGCCTGCCGCGTCTGCGGCGGGGTCTACCTGCAGCAGGAAGGTGTCGCCAACGCACCGGACCTCTGCGACGTCTGCGACTTCTTCGCCCGTCGCGAACTCACCACCGTGTCCTGACCGGCATGCCGCCGACCCCGTGGTACGAGCGCTACTTCACGGCCGACTACTGGACGTTCGCCGACGACGAGTACACGGCCGAACGCACCGCCGCCGAGGTCGCCTACCTTGCGGATGTCCTGACCACCCACGCCCCCGGCCGGCGGGTGGTCGACCTGGGCTGCGGGGTCGGCCGGCACGCCATCGGTCTGGCCCGGCAAGGCTTCGACGTGATCGGGGTGGACGTGTCCGGGTACGCGCTGCGGCGGGCCGCGAGCGCCGCCGAAGCCGCCGGTGTCACCCTCGACCTGCGTCGGGTGGACCTGCTCGGCGCGCAGCCACCCGGGTGGGGGCTGCCCGACGTCGACGCGGCTATCTGCGTACAGGCATTCGGCTGGGGAACCGACGCCGATCAGCTCCGCCTGCTGCGCGCGGTACGCCGCCTGCTACCCGCCGACGGTCTGCTGATCCTCGACCATTCCAATGTGCTCGCCATCGCCCGGCACTACCGCGACGAGGCACACGCGGACATCGGCGGCACCGCGTTCCACTTCCAACGCCGCTACGACCCGGCCACCGGACGCAGCAGCGGCCGGGTCGACGTCCGCCGGCCGGACGGCACCACCGCCGTCCTCCCCGACGACGTGCGCCTCTACCACCCGACCGAGGTGGGCACCCTGCTGACCCGTGCCGGGTTCGCCGTGGCCCGGACCGACGCGGACTTCACCGCAGGTGCCACGCTGACCATGGACACCCGCTACGTCCAGTACGTCGCCCGACCGGCACCGGTGGTGGCCTCGGCACTCGACGGTCACCGTCCGCCAACGCCACCAGACCCGTCACCGGGCTCGCCACCGGACCCGTCACCTGCCGGTGACCACGTCCCGGAGCCCCTGGACCTGCGCGCCGCCCCCGACGAGGCCGGGCCGGTCGAACCCGCGCTGGCCGCCGCGTGGGCGTCGCTGCACACCGGGCCGGCCGCTATCCAGCGGGCACGCCGCTACGACCTCGCCGACCCGTACGCGGCGCAGCGGCTCGCACCCATCGTCGCCGCGTACCTGCGCTGGCCGCCGGGTCGGCACCTGCCGCCCGAACGGGTCACCGCCGGTGCCGGTGCCACCGGCCTGCTGCACGCGCTGGCCCGGCTGGGCGACGGCGGCACCGTCCTGGTCGACCTGGCCGGCCATCCGGAGCTGCCCGGCGCCACCGGCGGCCAGGTCCGGGCCACGTCGCTGCGCGACCCGGCGGACGCGGTGGCCGCCGTGACCCACCACCGGCCGGTGCTGACCGTCGTCGACCGGCCCGGCCTGCTCGGCCCGATCTGGACCGGGGACCAGCTGCGCCGGGTCGCGCAGGCCTGCGCCACGGTCGGCAGCGTGCTGGTCGTCGACGAGACGCTCGGTGCCTACCTGCCGCCCGACCAGAGCGCCGCCCCGCTCACCGAGGAGCTGCCCGGCACCGTCGTCATCCGCAGCATGTCCAAGGGGTTCTGCGCCGGCGGGCTGCGGGTCGGATACGCCGTCGCCGCCCCGGACCTGGCCGACGTCGTCCGGCAGGTGGCGCCACCGCTGGCGGTCAGCGCACTCGCTCTGGACCTGGCGGCCGCGCTGCTCACCCAGCAAGATCCGCTGGCCGCACTGCGGGACCGGATCGCACAGGTGAAGCCGTACGTCGAGGAGCAGCTGATCGCCGCCGGTCTCACCCCACTGCCGACCGACCCCCGGCTGCCGTGGCTAGCCCTGCCAGGTGAGGACGGGGTACGCCGGATCCTGGCCGCCCGAGGAGTGCTCGCCAAGGAGGTGCCGTCGCTGGAGCCGGGCGGCCCACCGGGCGCGCTGCTGCGGCTGTCGGTCCCGCTGTCCGAGGCCCGCCTGGCAGCCTTCACCGCCGCGATGACGGCCGCCGCTGCCAGGGCCGCCGGCGGTCGACCCGCCCCGGCGGACCGCCGATGAGACTGTCCCAGCTGGTCGCGGCGGTGCACGACGGCATCGACGTCGACGCTGCCATGGTCGACGTCGCCGAGGTCGCCCGGCACGACCGCTACCAGGCCTCGGCCGGGATCCACGCAGCGGCCGGCTACGTCGCACAGCGGGCGGCGGACGCCGGCCTGCGCGACGTCACCGTGCACACCTTCCCGGCAGACGGGGCCCGGCGGTGGTGGACCTACCAGGCCCCTATGTCGTGGACCCCGGTGCGGGCCAGCCTCCGGCACGGCGGCGAGACGCTGATCGACTATCCGGCACAGCCGTACACCCTCGCGGCGTACTCGGCACCGACCCGCGCCGGCGGCGTCGCCGCACCACTGCTGCGCTGGTCGGCGATGTGCGCCGGCACCGACCCGACCGGCGCGCTCGTGCTGCTGGACGACGTCCGCGTACCGTTTCCGGAATGCGCCCGGCGGGCGGCGGCCGGCGGCGCCGTCGCGGTCGCCGCAGACCCGCTCAGCACCCGGACCGACCGGTTCGCCGACCAGGTCGGCCGGCTGGAACTGCTGCCCGGTGCGGCGTTGGCCGGCTTCAGCCTCACCGCCGCGCAGCTCGCCAGGCTCAGCGCGGCCGCCGACCGGGGCGAGGCGGTCACCGTCGAGGTGGCGGTGGCCGGGTCGACGGCCACCATGCCGGTGGTGACCGGGGTCCTGCCGGGCGACGGCGGCGGCGACGAGTTCCTGCTCTCGGCGCACCTGTGCCACCCCCGGCCCAGCGCCAACGACAACGCCTCCGGCGTCGCCGCGCTGCTCGCGACCGCCCGGCTGCTCGGTGCCCGGCCAGTCGGCGGACCGGATCTGCGTTTTCTGTGGGCGCCCGAGTTCGTCGGTGTCGCCGCGTACCTGCACGAGGTCGTGGGCGGCGGTACGGTGGCGCGGCCCAGCCTGGCGGTCAACGTGGACATGGCCGGGCAGGACCCGTACCGCTGCGGCAGCTCGCTGATGATCGAGCGAGGGCCGGACGACGTACCGTCGTTTCTGCCGGCCCTGGCCGGACGCTGCGCCGACCTGGTGCCGGCACGGGCCCGGTCCTACAGCGGCGCGGTGCCGTGCGATCCGGGGCAGACGGTCACCGCGCCGTTCTCCGGAGGTTCCGACCACGCGCTCGTCTCGGACGCGCCGACCCGGTGCCCGACAATGTCCTTCGGGCACTGGCCGGACCGGGCCAACCACACCTCCGCTGACACACTCGACATGGTCGACCCGGCCGAGCTGCGTCGCACCGTCACGGTGGCGGCGTCGACCGTGGCGGCGGTACGCGGACGCGCGGACCCGGCGTTGGCCGCCGACGTCGCCGACGCGTGTGCCGGCTGGGCCGCCGGGCACATCCTGGCGGCGCTGCCCGGCCGGCAGCGTCCGCCGGCACCGTTCCCGTACCGTGACGACGGCAGCCCGGTGCTGGACCCGGCCGGCGACGCCGCGTCGGTCCGGCGGGTGGCCCACCGCAGCGAGATCGTCGGCAGATGTGTCAGCACACTCACCCACGCCGGTGTGCCGACCGAGGAGATCGTCCGTACGGCGCGCTGGCTGGCCGACGTGTCCGCCACCGCTGTCGACCGCGCGCCGTGCGTCGAGCCGTCGGCCGACGACGAGGCGTCGGGTCCGGTGCTGGCCCGCGCCGCGCTCGGCCCGGTCAATCCCCGGGCACTGGCCGCCACCGCCGCCGATCGCGCCTGGCTGGCCGAACGCCTGGCTGAGGACCGGGGTGGCAGCCACGCCCGCGTACTCACGCTGCTGCGGGCCGTCGACGGCCGGCGTGGCCGCCGCAGCGCGGCCTGGTGGGCGGCGCTGGCCGGCGAACTCCCCATCTCGGTGGCGTTCGCCGACCGGGTCTTCGACATGCTGCACCGGGCCGGCTGGGTCGTCCCGGTGCCCGATCCTGAGGATCTCGACGCGGCTGAGGAGATCGATGCGACCCGTCATCCTGCGTGACCGCAACATGCGGCTGCTCCTTGCCGGTCAGGCGTTCAACATGTTCGGCAGCACGATGATGGTCATCGTGTTGGCGATCTGGATGAAGGACCTCACCGGATCCACCAGCGCCGCCGGCCTGGTCTTCCTGCTCATGGCGATCGCCGTACTGCTGTCGCCGTTGACCGGTCTGCTGGTGGACCGGCTGCCGCGCCGGTGGCTGATGACGGTCAACGACGGGACGATGGCGGTCCTGATCCTGGCACTGCTGACAGTGGACGACACGGCCGACCTGTGGCTGGTGTACGTCGTCACTTTCCTGTACGGCTGCTCCGGGCAGATCTACCGGGCTTCCCGTGGCGGACTGCTGCACTCGATGCTGCCCGACGACAGCCTCGGCAACGCCAACGGCGTACTCAGCAGTCTCAGTCAGGGGATGCGGGTGATCGGGCCGGTCGTCGGCGCCGCGCTCTACACCGCCAGCGGTATAGAGGCGGTCATCCTGGTGGACGCCGCGACGTTCGCCCTGTCCGTCGCGTCGCTGGTGCTGCTGCGCCGGCCCCGGGATCTGGTCCGGTCGGCCGACGCCACGCAGCGGGGCTCGCTGGCGACCGAGGTCGTCGCCGGGGCCCGGCACGTGGCCCGCCATCCGGTCATCCGGCGGATCGTCGTCGCCAGCGCGGTCGCGTTCGGCGGTGCCGGCATGATCAACGTGGCTCTGTTCTCGCTCGTCAGCGACGGGCTGCAGCGTCCGACCGCCATCATCGGGATCCTCGGGGGCGTCCAGGGCGCCGGCAGCGTCGTCGCCGGTCTCCTGGTCGGTCCCGCGATGCGCCGCTACGGCGAGTACACCGTGGCCTGCGCCGGCTTCCTGCTCAACGGGGTCGGCCTGGCGGCGGCCAGCACCGCCACCCTGACCGGAGTCGCCGCCGGGGCGGTCCTGGTCGGGTTGGGGTTGCCGCTGATTCTCGTCGCCGAGGTGACTCTGGTGCAGCGGCGCACCTCCGCCGAGCTGCAGGGCCGCGCGATCGTCGCGTCTGAGGCGATCATCAATACGCCGTACGCCGTATGCATCGGTGTCGGCACCCTGGTCGTCGGCACTGTCGGGTACCGGCCGATCTACTTCGCGGTCGCCGCAGTCTTCATCCTGGTGGGGGCCGCGCTGCTGCCGTTTTGGGCCCAGACACGGCCGCAGCGGCCGGCTGACGTCTCGCCCGTCGGCACCGCCTCCTAGCGGTCCCGTGTCCTGGCGGCCGCGTGTCCTGGCGGCACGGCAGTCTCAGCGGCCGCGCCAGATCGCCAGCGGCACCACCGTTTCGTCGGCCGAGTCGGCGCCGTGTTCCCAGCTCAGGCTGGTGTCCGGCACGGGGAAGCGTTCGTCTGCGGCGACTGCGATCACCGGGCCTACCCGGTCCCGCAGTGCTTCGTCCGTGGCCACGATCCGGGCCGAGGAGCCGAGCGCCGCAGCGAGTCGGCCGCCAAACTCGCCTTCGTCGCCGGGGGCCGGGTACAGCCACCGGACCCGGCCCGCCCCGCCGGCCGGGAGCAACCGCCGTGCCGGATCGTCCAGAGCAGACCATGCCCGCACCAGGTCCTCGTCCGGGGTGCACCGGACCTGGCCGTGGTCCGAGTGGCCGATGACCGTCCAGCCGGCCTGCGCCCACCGGGCTGCCCGGCTGCCCAGCTCAGCCATGGCCGCCACGGCTCGTTCGTTGTAGCCGTGGCGGTGCAGGTAGTCGTCGAGGTTGATGTAGGTCCACAGGAGCATCGGCTGCCGCCGCCGCACGTCGCCGGCCTGCCCGCCGATCTGCTCGTCGACTTCTTTCATCGCGGCGTCAACCAGCAACGCAGGGTCGCGGGCATGCCGGGCGAGCGTCTCCGACGGTGCAGCCGGGACGACGGTCGCGCCCCGGAGCAGCGCCTGCGCCCATGGGCCGGGTAGGTGGGCGATCTCCCGGGCCACCGCGCGGCACTGCACGCCGTCGCCTGCAGCCCGGTCGAAGATGGTCGGGTGCTCGATCACGAGTCTGGGGTCGCCGCCCGGGTCGGCCGGCCCCTGCGCCAACACCTGGCCGGTGACGGCGTACACCAGAGTGCCACGGCCGGGGACGCGGTAGACCATCCCGGGTACGCCGTGCTGAGCCGGCCCGACTCCGGTCATGGCGGTCAGCCAAGCGGTTGTCGACGTGCTCGGAAACGTGCTGGCCAACTGGGTCAGCTCGGCGGTCCGCCAGCCTGCCGCCAGCGCTGCGTCGTATGACAACCCGTCAACGGCAAGCATGATCACCCCACGGCGTGCCCGGGACAGTTCGTCGCAGACGACATCGGGCATGTCCGCCAAGGAGGTGTACGGAGCCGACTTCACAAATCTTCTCCTCCTCGGCTTGTGAATCACCGGCGCCACCGCCGCCGCCGGGCTGGCCGGAACCGCCGCCACCATGTGAGGCTGAGATACCTTATCCGCCGGTCGAAAGGTATCTCAGCCTCACATGATCTTGGTGATCCCGGCTTGGTGGGTGTCGGCGGCGGGGGTCGGTCAGGGTGAGCCGTGCAGGACGACCCGGTAGCCGAGTTGCTGGCCGTATGTCATCAACGGGCGCAGGGTCGGGACCAGTTCGGTCGCCTGTGTGGTCCAGTGGTGTCCCCGGTTGCTGTCGAGTCGGCGGTGGCGGACAGATGCCGGCGTCGTCTGCCGTTGTCGCCGCGACTCGCGGCGCAGGTGGTGCAGCCGCTTTGACGCCGTGGACCGGCCGGAGTGCCAGTCGAGCCAGCGTAGCCACCAGTCACGTAGCATTTCGGTGATCATTTCTCTCCTTCTTGATCATTTGGTCGATGGTCGGGTTTCTATGCGCCGGGGTAGTCGGTAGAGTCCGTGGCGCTGGACGAAGATCTCGCGTCGTTCGGCGGCGTTGCCGTGGCGGTCGATGACGTATCCGGTGAGCCAGATCCACCCGTCGTAGGTCCATTTGCGGTCGACGGCGATGACCCGGAGTCGGATGGCGCGGTCGTCGGCGAACTGGACGCTGGCTTCCCTGCCGATGATGAGTACGTCGCCGGGTTTCGGCTCGGGTGTGGCGAGTAGTCGGCTACTCACCGGGCCGTTCCGCTATCGGGTAGGTCGTACGCCCGCAGTCCGGGCACCACCTGGACTTAACCTTGAATGACCACAGCCCGGCGCAGAAGCCGAGCAGCGCCGCGCCGACGACTGCCCCGATTCCTAGCATGGCCGCATCCTCCTGTCGCAGGTGTCGATGGCTTCGAAATCGAAGATGAGCACGTCTGCTGCGTGAAGTTCCTCGATCAGGTCGTCGAAGAGGTGGCTGTGGTGTGCGGAGAGGGTTTCGTGGGCGGGGACGATGATGTGGTGGACGTCCTCGACGAGGAGGCCATGCATCAGGTGGTCGAACGCGGCTCGGCTGGTCGCGCGTTCGATGAAGACGGCGATCAGCTCGTAGCCGTGGCTGTCGGCGAACTGCTGCATGCGTCGCTCGGCTTGGTCCACGATGGCGTTGCTGGTGTTGGCGTGCGGCGGCAGTAGGCGGATGTAGCCGTACAGCGGCGGTTTCATGGGTCTAGGGCGTGTATCAAAGTCGATCACAGCCACTCGTTGATCGCCGCGACCTGCACGGTCGCCTCGTACCGGACCGCAAGCTTGTCGTAGCGGGTAGCGACGGCACGGTTGCGCTTGAGCCGGTTGATCCCGCACTCGACCGCGTGGCGCTGCTTGT